>JBEKEJ010000079.1:0-13734 GCA_050013895.1 Verrucomicrobiota bacterium
GACCGGCGAACGTCTCGAATCTGCTGTCGGATTGAGGAACCGATTTCAGGCAGCAGTTGTTCATGCCTTCTCTTATACCAACCCCTTGCCCCAATTACCCCCTCAAAAATTGAGATGCGCCCCCCATTGCCACCCGCTACGCTATTTTCATGTGGCTTGCTGTCGGACCGTGCGCGATGTGAACACGGAAGCCGGCTTCCGTTCACGCTTGTTTCGCCAATATTTTGAAATCTCTTTCGTGGCCTTGTGCAGCCAGTCTTCGTCAGACACCAGCCGTATCATCTCGACCGCCGCAAACCATTTCGGCGCATTCGGTGCGGGATCGCCGAGCGGTGTTAGTTTGCCCACAGCCATCAGAGGGTGAATCGTAATTTGAGCGTCCGGTTGTTTCGTCACAACCATCTCCCGGCGGCAGCCGGGGCGAGCTTGCGAGTTACATCTGGCGTCGCAGACATTCGTTTAAGCACGTTTATGCCTGACACCGAGCCTGAAATCATCCGCGAACCCGAACGGTTGGAATGCGCAAATGACGTTCAAACACTTGAAGGCGTTAATCATGCGCGCGGTGTAGCTGAAAGGCCGCCGGGGAGCCGATGACATGATCTGCGCAAGCAGAACTGAAGCGGTCAACGAAGAGCTCTCTTTGCCAGAGAAAAACGGAAAGCGGCCTGGCAAAATGACTTGCAAATCTGTGGAGCAGGGAAAAAATTAGAGAAGGGCCCACGCTGGTCGCGGGCAAGAAATCAAATGGGAAATCCCGGATAAAATGCTGATAAAAAATCAGATTGAAGTAAAAAGGATTGGCAGGAGACTTTATTCTGACCCCGGTTCTTTCCCGGCACGAGGCCCCCAAAACTTCCGGCGCCTGTGCCTGCTGGGATTCATTGTCGTCACGGCGTTGACCCCCGGGCTCGCACGCGAACGGCACTTGATGGATGCCGGCTGGCGTTTTCAGTTGGGCGATCCCCCGGATGTGACCACGAACGTGACTTACTATCCCGAAATCCCCGATTTGGCCAAACTCCAGACCAGCGAGGTCACCGGGGCCAATTCGGAAACAAACCTGATGACCCTGCGCGCCGACCCGGTGGCCACCGGCGCGGGTGAGGACGTTTCGTTTGTGCTGACAAATTACAATGACAGCGCGTGGCGCGCCCTTGATCAGCCGCACGACTGGGTAGTGGAACTGCCGTTTAGCAGCAGCGGCAGCGAAAGCCACGGCTGTAAGGCCAAGAGCGGGACCAACAACATCGGCTGGTACCGCCGCACGTTCACTCTGCCGGCCGAAGACGCCGGCAAAGTCATGTGGCTGGATTTTGACGGGATTTACCGGAACGCGCTAATCTGGCTCAACGGCCGCTGCGTCGGGCGCAACGTGAGCGGTTACGCGCCGAATTCCTTCGAGATCACGCCGTTCGTCAGGCCCGGCGACACCAACGTGCTGGTGGTGCGGGTGGATGCCACCCGTGACGAAGGCTGGTTTTACGAAGGCGCAGGTATTTACCGCCATGTCTGGCTGGTCAAGACGTCGCCGCTCCACGTGGCTCATTGGGGAACTTATGTCCGCACCGCCACGGCGGGGCCAAATGCCACGGTCACCGTCCAAACGACAATAACCAACCAGGACACGCTCGCCGTCGCCGGCAGTTTGACTTCAACCGTCCTCGATGCCAACAGCAACGCCGTGGCGGCGGTCACGTCAGCCATCAACCTGGCGGCCGGCCAGGGAGTGACCGTGACCCAAACGCTGGCCGTGGCGGACGCCCGTTTGTGGTCGCTGTCAACGCCATATCTCTACAACCTGGTTTCCACCGTCAGCAACCAAAACGCCGTGGCGGACGCTTACGAAACCCCCTTTGGAATACGCACCGTTTCCTTTGACCCCAATCAAGGTCTCTCTCTCAATGGTGAGCGGGTCGAAGTTCAGGGAATGTGCAACCACCAGGATCATGCGGGCGTCGGTTCAGCTTTGCCGGACCGCCTCCAATATTTCCGCATCGAAAGGTTGAAGCAGATGGGCGTCAACGCCTATCGCACCTCGCACAACCCGCCGTCGTCCGAATTGCTCGATGCCTGCGACCAGCTCGGGATGCTGGTGCTGGAGGAGAACCGGCGCATCGGCACAGATCCCGAGTCGCTGGGCCAACTGCAACGCCTGATGCTCCGCGACCGGAATCATCCCAGTATTTTCCTGTGGTCCTTGGGCAATGAGGAACCGACCCAGGCCAGTTCCACCGGAGCGCAGGTGATGCAAACGATGCAGAACCTCGCCCACCAGTTGGATCCGACGCGCCAATGCACCGTGGCCATGAATGGTTCCTGGGGCAGTGGTTTCTCCACCGTGATTGACGTTCAGGGTTTCAACTATAATAACGGCGGGCTGGATGGTTTCCATGCGTCTTACCCCGCGCAAAACTGCATCGGCACGGAAGTGGCCGGCACCGTGACCACCCGCGGCATTTATACCAATGACACAGCAAACGGCTATGTCGCGTCTTACGACATCCAGAACAGCGAAGTCGATTGGGGCTCGACTGCCGAACAGTGGTGGTCGGTTTACAGCGCGCGGCCCTGGATCGCCGGCGGTTTCGTCTGGACGGGCTTTGATTATCGCGGCGAACCGACGCCTTACAGTTGGCCGTGCATCAATTCCCATTTCGGAATCATGGACGTGTGCGGATTTCCCAAGGATCTGTTCTATTATTACCAGGCGAACTGGACGGCGAAGAACGTGTTGCATCTCTTTCCGCATTGGAATTGGGCCGGCCGGGAAGGCCAGCCGATCAACGTTTGGGCTTTTGGTAATTGCGAGGCGGTTGAATTGTTCCTCAACGGTTCGAGCCAGGGACGAAAGCCCCTCAACGCTCAAGGACACGTTGAATGGGACGTGCCCTATGCGTCGGGAACGCTGCAGGCGGTCGGTTACCGGCGCGGTCTGCCCGTTGCCACCAACACGATCACCACGACCGGCGCGCCGGCAGCCGTTGCGCTCTGGCCGGACCGCAAGGTCATCCTGGCCGACGGCCGCGATGTTTCCGTGGTAACCGTCGCCGTTCTGGATGCCCAGGGCTGCGTCGTGCCGACCGCGACCAATCTTGTCAATTTCACTGTTGACGGCGCCGCCATTATCGGTGTCGGCAACGGCGATCCAAGTTCTCACGAAGCCGACAAAGTCAGCCAACGATCAGTGTTCAACGGCCTGGCCGAAGTTATCGTTCAGTCCACCAACCAACCCGATGTGATGACCCTGACGGCGGCGTCAGCAGGTTTGACTGCAACCAATGTGACGATCTCCGCCGCCGCCATTCTGCCGGCTCCACCTGCGCCGGCGGGTTTGTCCGCCGTGGCCGGTGACGCGCAAGTGACCGTCAGTTGGGATATCGTGCCCGGTGCGACCAGCTATAATCTGGCGCGCGCCACGGCGTCCGGCGGACCTTATGTCACGATCGCCACCCACCTCGCCAGCCTGGAGTATCTCGACGGCAACGTCACCAATGCGACGACTTATTACTATGTGGTTTCAGCCAATGGGAACGGCACGGGTTCCTATTCGGAGGAGGTGGACGCCACTCCGATGACGGTTGTTTCCAACCTGACCGCCGGCGCAATTAACTCTCAAGTCCAATTGCAATGGAACGCTCCCGCGGGGGCGGCGGCTTACAATGTGAAACGCGCCACCACCACCGAGGGACCTTACACCATCATCGCCGCCGGCCTGGCGGCCACCAACTTCACTGACACGAACGTGTTTGCGTGCGCGACTTATTATTACGTGGTTACCATCACCAACAGCGGTAGCGAAAGCCCGAATTCTCCTGAAGCGGCCGCAATATCGCCGGGCGCGCTGCCGCCGCAGTTCACCAGCGCCGATATTGGTTCCGTGGGATTGCCGGGCAGCGCTTCGTTCTGCGGCGGGCAGTTCACCGTCTCCGGGTCCGGCGCGGACATTTGGGGCACTGCCGACGCCTTTCAATTCGTTTATGTTTACGTGCCGGCATGCACCAACTGCGACATCCGCGCCCGGGTCCTCGGCGTGGCGGACACGCAGTCCAACGCCAAGACCGCCGTGATGATCCGTGAAAGTCTCGCGGCGAACTCCCGCCACGCGTCGGCGGACGTTGAAGCAAGCGAGGGAATCGAGTTTTTGTGGCGGACCAATACCGGGAGCACTTCGATCTCCGGCGTCGCCAGCGGATTGACGGCGCCCTATTGGGTGCGGCTGACCCGCACCAATGACACATTCCAAGCCTATTGCTCCCCGGACGGCAATGCCTGGGCTCAAATCGGTTCCGCAGTCACTATCTCCATGTCCAACAATGTTTACGCCGGCCTGGCGGTGTGCTCGCACAACAACTCGGCACTCAACACGTCGGTGCTGGATAACGTCAGCGCCAGTTTCCTTACCAATGGACCGCCGGTAATCTCCTGGGTGGTTCCAACCAACAACTCGGCGTTCATCCAGCCGAAAACGATCACTCTGACCGCCTGGGCCAGAGATCCCGACGGCGTGGTGACCAACGTGGCGTTCTTTGGCGGCGAGACCCTTTTGGGGACCGTCACGAACGGCGCCGGCAGCTTGTATAACTTGATCTGGAGCAACGCCGCCCCGGCCAGCTACACCCTCAGCGCCCGGGCCATGGACAATTCGGGCTTTACCAACATCTTTCCGGCGGCAATTGCCATCACGGTCAAGCCGCTGACTTTGCTGGCATCCGGGTTCCAGAGCAACGGGCAATTCACCCTAAGCTGCGAGGGCCAGACCGGCCAGAGTTACATTCTGGAAACTTCCACGAACCTGGCCGTTTGGGTTCCGCTCCAAACCAACGCACCGGTCAACGGCCTGGTCGAATTCATCGATTCGGGCGCCACGGATACGGCGCGCTTTTATCGCGTCAAACAATGATCGCGGCGCAAATGCGATGATATGCGTGACGATGGCAGGGAAGTCTGATGATGTCGCTCGCGCTTGTTGCGCCAGAGTTTCGCTACATCTTTCGTGGCCTTGTTCAGCCAGTCTTGGTCGGTTGCCAGCGGAATCATTTCGACAGCCGCAAACCATTTCGGCGCATTCGGTGCGGGATCGCCCAGCGGTGTCAACTTGCCCACGGTCATTAACACCTGAATGTCGCTGACCGCGAAGCCGAGCAGCTTCGCCGTCGCCTCGACATCAAGCCGCGCCGGCAAGCCTCTGGTTCAGGAACCTACGAGACTCTTGCCGGTGGAGAAGTTCGCTGCTTTGCGAGGAGAAGATTCCTATTGTGAACAAGTCAAAAACCGAAGGCGTCACAGCTCCACATTCGGTTCTGCCGAAAAACCTTGGTATTTTGGATGCGGTATTTCCGGCGGGGGAGGGTTGACGTCTACAAGCCGCGTTTAATCAATCAGTTATGCCGTTCCGATTCGGAGTTAGATTGGTTAATTTATTACTTGACAAATTTTTATAGAGCGTGTAAAAGAAGCTCCTTAAACACAAACAACCAGAAACAATTGACAACATTTAATCGGAGGTTTCTATGAAAATTATTTCTGCTCTCTCATCTGCCTGCAAGGCTGGACGACTGGACGCCCTGTCCATAGCAGTCATATTGGCGGCAACCGTTGCCAGCCCGCCAACCGTTCGCGCCCAACTGATTTACACCGGCGGCACCGGTGAAATCGAGTTTTCCGGCCAGCCGGTTGGGACGTATGGCGGAATACCTCCCTTGTGGGCATTTGACGGTTTTACCGGCAACAACGACATCTTGAGCAGTCCGGGCGGCACGTTTAACGGCGTCAATTATGTCAATCCAAACATCTTCGGCACGGGAGTCGTGCCATTGGGAGCCGGGATATTTGCGGTGGCGGCACCCGGCATTGACAACGGCATTGCCTTTGGCGGGGGCGGCATTAGTATAAGCCCGACGGCGGTGGGCTTTTCTATCGGTGAAACCAGCCCCGGCAACGTTTCTGTGGGGATAGGCGCTGAATCTTCAAGCTTTACTGTGGGAGCGCTGGGTGTGCCGGGAGCGACCATCGGAACATTTCTGTCGCTCCACGGGATTTTATCACCCAGTTCAGCGATTGCAGCTTCGTTGGTTACGTACATTAACGACATCACCACCGCTAACAGCGTCGTTTTGGCGGAAGTTCTGGGGGCCACCGGCACGGGTTATGGCAGTAAATTCGTGGCGCTCTCCGGTCAGTTCGGAAGTCCGGTGGCGGGAGCCAACGCCTGGGTGCTTTTTGGAAATGGCGGCGCCACCTACAGCGGCTTCGCTTCGGCGTTTGTGCCGAATTTCCTGGGCGTGGGCGACAATGTTCAAATTACCTCGGTTTTGACCGAGGCGGCTGATCCGCAAAGTTTTGACGCCACAATAGATGCCGACGGCCTGCCCGGCGATCTTAACGGTGCGACCCTGGCGGATGCCATTTTAACTGGCACACAGCCGGTGCCCGAACCCGGGACCTTGTCGCTGCTCGCAGCGGGTTCGTTGGCTTTGTTGATTTTCAAAAAGCGCAGTCGCCCTTAGGAATAGATTCAGCCCAATGCCACCCGGCGGTGCGGAAAACCGCACCGGTCGGGTGTGGTGTTTCTGTATGCAGCTGATGGGGGATGCAAGATACTTGGCCTCGAAGTTGTTAACGAGAGGTTGAGTTTGACCGGCCGCGAAATTGCTCAAGCTGCCCGAGCGACCACTGGCTCCTTCGCTTCGGTCTTGGCCCACGCCGCTGGTGTAAACTGCTTGATCTCCGTGATTTTCGCCGAGGGTATGGCGCTGGCACGGGAGCCTGAGTCTTAGCCTGTGAGGGTATCGGCTGACGACAACTTCTTCGGGGGAGAGGGATTGGGCGGACCTTGAAAGAGATGGGGGTGCACAGTCAGCCGCCGGGTTAGTACTGGAGGCGAGGGTCGGAATCGCACAGGGGGTGCTGCTATTCCAAAACTCGCCTAAACCGTTCGGCAGCGGCTACTTCTCTTAATGCTGCACTGGTAAGGAGATTATCAAACGTGTGTGTTGAAATCAAGCGAACAATTCGTAACGGACGCCTACAAATTCCTACGCATCCGAACACCTTTAGTGCCCGTTTTGGTGCCCGTTGCTGCCGGTGGATTTCCGGTCGCCGTTGGCGTCGCTGGCGCAAGTGAATTAGACGGATGATTCGCGCTGCATTGAGCCGGGGCCAACCGGAAGCGGGTCAGTGATGTATCCCTGAAACGAACCACCAGATTGCGCCGCCCAGCAACGCGAGACCCGCCAGACTTAATACTATTTTCAAAATGACGTAGCCAATCTTAAATGCCACATAAAGCACGAGACACCCGGCGACCACAACGGCCACTTGAACTGCCGGTGAGGACATGTTGGCGCTGATTTGTCCGATGTGAATCATGATCAAGATTCAATGGTTGCCATGGTGCTATGATGCGGCTTCCGCCCGACCGGTGGCCTGCAACAGCAGGTGATTCCGCACCGGCTTACCGGCGTCTGTAATAGTAGTAGCCGCCGCCGCCGCCGCCGAACAATACCAATAACAACACGATGATTAAGAGAGTTGACATATCTGAACAGTAGGGCCGGCAATGACTTCGCGCTATGGGGTGTTCTCCCCTCCGATGGGAGAGGGAATGTTTTCGGCGGGGCGCCGAAAACGGCAGGCGAGTCGCCTGCGCTACCCTGCTGCCCGGACAATACGAAAATCCGCAGGAAAAATTTTCGGTTGGATAGGCTTTGTCCGGGGCGTGTGATAATCTGCGGGGATGAATGGCGCACGGTATTTTCAGCGGCGCGAGGATTATCAGCCTCCCCAAACGCCGTCGGAGAGTCCGTTTCGCAAGTTCGATGTGAAATGCCTGGCGTGCGGGTCGTACCAATTGCGGCTGGTGGCACAGATGGATGAGGAGGCCGGTGAAATGTCTGTGGTGCTCGTCTGCAACCGTTGTTCGCAACGGGAAATCCTGCCCGTGAAACGAGCAGGAGGTTTTTAACCCGCCACGTGAGAGCCTGCCATTGCTTGAGATAACAATTCGGGTCGTGTGTGATTAGTTTGTTGCTGGCGTCCTTATTTCAGTTTTTTCCGTTTTGCTTTAGAAGATTGGACGCTTTTCTGAATTGTTTGGAATTGGGCTTGCGAGTCCTTAACCTGCATCCCCAAGTTGCGAAGCAGAGCGTTGCTTTCTTCGATGGCTTTTGCAATTCGCTTTAAAATGCGCTGATGTTCGTTTTCGGTCATAAGTACCGTTACGTCCCATCCGGTGCGACCGCGACTAGGGTGTTCCTTGCCGCCACTGGGAAAACCCTGGTCTCAGTTTGGAAGCGTAAGCCTGCGCGCGATTTATCGGCGTTCGGGCAGTAAAGATTCGATTCACCCCACGATTCGGTGACGATGCGCGCGCGTTGCGAACCGCTTTGGTAAGCGGCAGCCAGTTCGCCGGTCATGGAAAATTAACGCGGACGCACGGAGAAAATCAGGGCAATGATTTGTTTTAACGCCCGCCCTCACCTGGCAGTCAATGGGGTGTTCACCCCATAGACAGAGTGGCAACCACACACAACATTGAGCTTAATTAAGCACCAATGTCTGTGGCGTAACACTATTCATGAAGCGAATCACTGTCTTGCTGACGGACGACAACGGGGTCGTGCGCAGGGATATTAGAAAGATTCTGGAACGCGAAGACAATCTTGAAGTGGTCGGCGAAGCGAAAAACGGCCATCAGGCGGTCGCCCTGGTCAAAAAACTTCATCCCGCATTGGTTCTGATGGACATTGCCATGCCGCGGCTCAATGGTTTGCAAGCGACGCGCCAGATTCTCAAAGCCGCCCCCGCCACCAAAGTGCTCATGCTTTCGGTGCATGGTGATGAAGAGTATGTCGAAGAAGCGGCGAAATCCGGCGCGATGGGCTATCTGCTCAAACACACCGCCGTTGACAGTCTGTGCCACGCGATTCAGGAAGTCCACAAGGGGAACACATTTTTGAGTCCGTCCATTCCCAAACATCTTCACAAACGGTATCGGAAAAAGCAGATGGATTGAGCCGGATTCTCCTCGAGAGCGCGCGGAAGAACATTCCGACTTCAGAACAAGTTGACGAAGCTCCTGAAAATATTGCTTAACAGGCTGTTAATGCGCTGGGATTATTTCGATGAGTGAAATGAGCAGGTCAAAAACCTGCATTACTGCATAAGCCTGTTGGTGGTGCGCCAGCCAGTTTGAGACGAGAGCGGCGTTGGGTTCGCAGCTCGGAACGCGGAGGGCTGGAAAACGGAGCAGCCATTCTAAAAATTTAGTTTGAACGGATGGGCGACGGCGCGGTCTGAAATGGCGTTAGGGTTTTCATAGGTTTGGGTTTGCATTGAAGAGTCTGGCTACGGGGATGGCCAGACTCTTTTTTATGTCTGGACCCAAGGCGGATGATCCGCCCTGCATCGAGCCGGTGCGGATTGAGCGGGACTCTTTCGAGCGGCAGTGGGGGGAGTTGTTAATATCAAGAACCGACCCGTTTCCGTTTCCGGTGGGGCGATGAATGAGTGACACCGGCAATACTGCAATACTTTTGACCGACCCCTTCGTGAGTAAATTGGCAGGCCGCTTGATCTTTGCCTCCCGTTTTCAACTTCTGTTTATTGCAATTTTTCAGGACAATTCTTGTCGCCGCCCGATGATTTGTTAAGGTGCAAAAAATGATCCCTGCCGTCCGAGTCATCAGAAATGTTCTGGACAAGAATAACAGGTGTATTGCCACAGCAGCCATCGCCTTCTTCGTCACAGGCGTGTTGCTCTCACAGCGGGTCGAGCCCGGCGTCCGTGTCAAGACGGTGACACTTGCTGGAAACACTCCTGCGCTTGAATTTCTTCCGGCGGGCCTTGGTCCGCATCCCGTCGCGCTGCTCGGCCCCGGTTTCGCCGCTCCGAAAGAGACGCTCTTTCGTTACGGTGAGGCACTTGCGGCTGCGGGGTTTGAGTGCTTTGTTCTGGACTTTCCCGGACATGGGGCGTCGCCGCAGCAGCAATATTCTCTCACCGAGGCCGTGCGCACGGTAGCAGAAGTCGCACGTGCAGTCGGGCCGGTGGATGTCTTTCTCGGTCAGTCAATGGGTGCCTACGCAGGAAGCGGGGCCGCGCGTGACGGTGACCTGAAGCTAAAACTTTTTATTGCTGTGGGCGCCCTTCCTCAGTTGGGTGGGCATGGTCCGCCGCTAGTTCTTCTGGCTGGCCAATTCGACGAAGTCTATCCGCCCGCCCGGCTCAGGGAGCGGACGGATGCGCGTCTGGTGCTCTCTCCATGGTCAGATCATATATTCGAGACTTGGTCTCCAGTGCTCGTCAATGCGGCTGTCAAGGCCGCGTGTGCAGCGGTGGGCAAGACGCCACCACCTCCTCCAACCTGCTGGCGCTGGCGACTTGCCGGCGTGGTGCTTGGCGTGCTGGGCGCGCTCGGCTTGGCACTTTGTTTGCCAAAGTTCCCTCCTCGATGGGCTTGGGCGCGTGGCCCGCTTGTCTCAGCCATTTTCCTCATTGCTTTTTGTCTCACCGCCAGGATGTGGCTTGATGTGGCACCGCATCCACGGCTCTTCCCTTTGCAGATCACCGGGATGGTTGTCACTTTGATCGTGCTGATGGGCGCCAGCAGAATTCACCTTCCCCGGTGGATATTCTTCGGGCTTGCCGTCCTGATCGTCGCAATCCACTGCCTGATCACCGGTTCGGCTTTTCTCATGATGCTGGTATTGCTCATGGCGCTGATTCTACTTGTGGGAACGATTCTCGGCGTGATCGCCACCCACCGCGGGTCGCGGCTCGATGGCAACATCGCCATAGCCATAGTTGTGGGTTGTAGCCTCTGTCTATTCCATCGCCCGTCATACCACCTTGACGTGCCACCGCGCGTCCTCATCAAGTTGGACACGAAACTTTTAGATGCCTATGTTGGTCAATATGAATTGGCGCCGGACGCCGTGTTTCGCTCGGGGATGAAGCTGACGATCCGACGCCAGGGATATCAATTGATTGCACAGGCCCAAGGAAGAGGGGTTTTTCGAGACGCATTCCATATTTATCCCGAGTCGGAGACCAATTTCCTCGCTACGTTTAATGGCGCGCAATTTACCTTCATCAAGAATGACGAAGGAGAAGTGACAGGGGTAATCCACCATCTGGAGTGGCTGCCGGATAGCGAGGGAAAGAAACTTACAAATTGATCTGAATGATTTTGGCCGCCGGTAAGATTACCGAGATTCAGCGTTCACGCCGCCATATTTCATAATTCAGCACCGGAAACTAGACGTGGCCCGTCAGCCGGATACGCTGCATCGAGCCGGTGCGGGTTGACCGGGACTTTTTCGAGCGGCAATGGTGGGGGAGTTGTCAATATCAAGAACCGGCCCG
Source organism: Verrucomicrobiota bacterium (assembly GCA_050013895.1). Taxonomy (GTDB): domain Bacteria; phylum Verrucomicrobiota; class Verrucomicrobiia; order Limisphaerales; family UBA11358; genus UBA11358. The sequence goes on from JBEKEJ010000079.1 coordinate 11,369, forward strand.
TTTCTGTTTCCCAGCTCCGGCGGTTCGAGCAGCCAGTCCCCCTTCACCTTCGGGGGCGGCCCCGGCGGCGCTCCCGTTGGCGGGCCGATGCCATCTTCGGGCAATGGCGGAACAACCGCGAGCAGCAGCCAGCAGCGCATCCAAAAGGCAACGCAGGTGACGGCGGTGGCCGATTCCCGCATTCAGGCCGTCATCGTGACCGCGCCGAAGGATTTGATGGATGAAATTGCGGGTATCATGACGGAACTGGATGTGTCTTCAGACCGCGATCAGCAAGTGGCTACAATCCAGTTGCAGAATGCCGACCCGTTGCAAGTGGCTCAGGTGCTGCAAAGCTTGTTCTCGAGTGGCAGCACCTCGAGCACCGGCACCAGCTCGCAATCCAGTGCGCTCCAAGCACGCGCCCAAAACGCCGCCTCCACCATGAGCCAGGCCACCACCTCCAGCGGCCTCGGCAGTTCCAGCGGTTCCAGCGGCGGCGGTGGCAGCCGCACCGGGGCCGCAAATTAAACCGTCAATCTAACAGGCGAAAATATCTGACCGTATTGGTTATGGAAATGAGGACGGTATTGGTTCCGGCAGCTGATGTAATTGGGAGCGTGGCACTACCTCTCCATCCCGCAGGATGGCGAAAAGAATCCGTGAAATTCTTGACTATATTCCTAAACCGCCACCCAGAATTCACAGAAATGATTCCCAATGCCAGACTGAATCTTAAGGCCGATTTCACATGGTTTCAAGAGCTTTTTAGCACTACACGCCCACCACCAGACTTAACTCGCCACCTACACGCCTATTACTCGGTTATTGAAGAAATCCTTGAAGGTTTCGTTGAACTATTTCCCGCTGCCAGAAGTTGGTGTGCCCTCCATTCCTTGCTTCAAATGTGATTATTAGGCTGCTATGCCGCCTGTCTTCGCCGCCTTCCGTACGCCAAGAGGCTGATGATACCTACGCCCAGAAGGACAAGGGACGAGGGCTACCAGTTTGACGCATCCAGGACTAGTCCCACCTTCTTCGGCGCCGGCGTGAAATCATTGCCTGCCGGGAAGGCACCACCTATGGAGGATGGTGGAAGATTGCGTACGAGTCTTCGTTTTGTCGTTCTGGTTACGGGGTCCCAGTAGCTGACCCACTGGCCCGAGTACTCAGTGATAGCTCTCGAGATTGATGTACTAATACTTTCGTCGGCATTCACCGTCGACGTTATTGTGTCCGTGACGTCCTGAATAGTGAGGCCGTTGGGCTGCTGATAGATTCTCGTGTACTGCACGACCTGCCGGGGGTCGAGGTCGTACGTCTCCGTACTGGAGTTATCCCATATTAGGTCTCCGAATTGTATCTCTGTTGTCCATGCGTATGTTCCGTTGGCGCTGTCGCCCGTTCCCGAACAGCTGAAATAGATCGGGATTCCATTTATATATTGCCCTGGGTTGGCGCTGTAGGAGAAGGTGAGGCTGTCTGGATCGACTGTGTATGCGTCCAGCAAAGTTGTCTGGACCGGGGAGCCGGCCAGCGCGCTGAGGACCTGGGCATCATCGGCCTGAGCATGCATCATCGTCTCGAATAGATTGTCGGTTTCGCTGAGCAGATCCGCCCTGGTTCGTGCGCCGGGCAAGAGGACCACCGCTATGGCTGTTGTGAGAATGATTCGCCGCATGCAGCCGCGTTTCTTCCGGACTGCTGCAAGTGCGCTACGTCGAGCGAGTGTGCTTGTGGCTAACATCGTGCTGATACAATAGACGCTTTTCAAGCCACCGGGCGCGGAATCAGATCTAGAGGTTAAGATTTCTTCTTGGATTGCGGTACTGAGCTTTTTCATGGGATTTCCTTATTTGTCTAAGATTGTTCTCAATAAATATTGCCATCTTACACACGATCATCCTCCACTTGTAGCGCTTCACTCCATATGCAGCCGGACGAGGTCGCGTGGGAATCTTTTTTACTTTTTTGCAGGAACAGCTTTATGATAAAATTACTTGTACACTTACCGAAAGTTAGATGCAAGTCAGCTGTTCAGCCGACAGCTAAGAAGCTGATGGCTAACGAAGAGATAGGGTGAAATGCTTAATTGGAAGTGATTTCAATTTCTTTTTCCATACCTAAGCCATTCCGGCGGGCATTCTTTCGCCGCCAGTGCTGGATGATCGTTTTCGTCGTCTCGTCCAACCAATCAGGGTCCGCCAACAAGGCGATCAATTCAATGGAACAGAAACATTTCACCGCATTGGGTCTAGGCTTGCCCACTAGTGTCCAGTTAAGGTGACCTCAAAGTTCGCAAAGAGGCTGTCTGACGGGGGTTTTGTGAAGGCGGAGTGTGTGATCGATTCCCGCTCCAAAGGCGGTATACCTCGCCTATGCCCGTC
>JBEKEJ010000080.1:0-12312 GCA_050013895.1 Verrucomicrobiota bacterium
GTGAAACTGGCCGACCCGGTCGAGACTTTTACGATCGAATTCAACCGCATCCGCGACGAATCGGCGGTGCTCAATCTGGTCTGGGAAAAAACGGCGGTCCCGATTCACCTGGAAGTTGATGTCACCGGCAAATTGGTGCCGCAAATCGAAGCGGCCATGGCGTCGCCGGACAAAAAGTCGGACGGCTTCTATTTTCAGGCGGCCACGTTTTACTACAATCACGACCTGGACCCGAAGAAGGCCCTCGACTGGGTCAATGCCGGACTCGCGGACAATCCCCGGATTGCCTATGAATTGCTGCACTTGAAGGCGCAGATTCTGGCAAAGCAGGGGGACAAGGCGGGCGCCATCGCCGCCGCCAAACAATCCAGCGAACTGGCCATCAAGGCTGAAGGTCCCGGCAGTTCATTCGTGAAAATGAACCAGGATTTGATCGCGAGCCAGCAATAATGATGATTTTGTTTCCCAACGAAAATTCAACATAAATCAACTGCTACTGTCGGAGGTAAAATGAAAAAACTCATATCCACCCTCGTTATTACCGCAGTCGCCCTGGCCAGCGCGTTGCCGGTCATGGCGCAGCAAAGACGTGTCAGCCCGCATGAAACCATCAGCGCGGTCATTGATGGCAACCGGGTCACCATCACCTACGGTCGTCCCTACACAACGAGGCCCGGGACGACGGAGGCCCGCAAAATCTGGGGCGGGCTGGTGCCCTACGGCAAGGTCTGGCGCACGGGCGCCGATGAAGCCACGGTCCTCATCACGCAAAAGCCGGTTGTGATGGGCGAGACAACGATTCCCGCGGGCGCGTACACGTTGTTCATGCTGCCGCAGGAAGACGGCACGGCCAAATTGATCATCAACAAACAACTCGGCCAGTGGGGGTTGCAGTATGAAGAAAAACAAGACCTTGCGCGGGTGGACCTGAAGAAGGAGGCGCTCGAGAAACCGGTGGACCAGTTCACCATGGCCGTTGAGAAAAATGCATCGGGCGGCGGCGTGTTGAAAATGATGTGGGAAAACACGCAATTCTCCGTGCCGTTTGCCGTCCCAAAGTGACGCGGCGCGGAACCGGCCTCAAATTTGATTTTTTGGATACGTACGGGCGTCGCGGATGATTTTTGTTCTCAATCCGAAAACCGAAATTCGCAGGGACGGCGCCCTGCGCCGTTACCGCGCCGTTCAAGCGCGGAACCGGCCCGAGGCGCATGTCCGCCCTGGTACAATTCGTTCCGCCCGCTGGACGTGTGCGGAGACAGCGCAGCGCGCCGTCCCTGCCATCGCTTTCGTGCGCCCAACTTCGGTTTTCGGGCTCAACCATATTCAGATCAAAAGCAAACGTGCCCCTCGCCCCGTCCCTCTCCCCGCCCGGCAGGGAGAGGGCGGCCGCAAGCCGGGAGCGGCAATTCCATAAAAATGTCGTATATACCAGTCGCTTCGCGAAAATGGCATGAGAACAAAAGATTTATCCCGCAAATCAGGCCGCCGCATTAATTGGTTCGTTCGTCTCACTGTGGCTGGCGCTTGTTTGTTAACGGGCTTGCCGGGCGCCAGCCAGATCGCCGAGCCGCCGGCGGCGCCTGTCATTTTGCAGGAGTTGCACGGTTTTCGCGAAATGGGCAGCGTGCTTTACGTCGCAGCGCATCCCGACGATGAGAACACACAGTTGATCGGCTACCTCTCTCGCGGCCGCTATTACCGCACCGGCTATCTTTCGCTCACGCGCGGCGACGGTGGTCAAAACGTGTTGGGCCCGGAATTCGGCGACGAGTTGGGCGCCATCCGCACCGAGGAACTGCTCGCGGCACGGCGCATTGACGGCGGCCGGCAGTTCTTTACCCGCGCAATTGATTTCGGATTTTCCAAGGATTACCGCGAGACCCTGAGAATTTGGGACCGGCAGCAGGTGTTGTCCGACATCGTGCGCGTCATCCGCGAATTCCGCCCCGACGTGGTCATCGCGCGTTTTTCGCCGGTGCCGGGCGGTACGCACGGGCATCACACGGCCTCGACCGTGCTGGCCGTCGAAGCCTTCAAACTTGCCGGGGATCCCAAGGCGTTTCCCGAACAACTCGACACACTGACGCCGTGGCAACCCAAACGCCTCCTCTGGAACTCAGGCGGATTCCAGCGCGGCGGAAGCGCGACCAACCTGATCCAGATCGACGTCGGTGGCAAAGACCCCGTATCCGGCGAGTCGTTCGCGGATATTGCCGGGCGCAGCCGGTCCATGCACAAAACCCAGGGCTTCGGCAATTTCACCGGCTCCGGTGGCGGCAGCGGACCGAGGTATGAGTCCTTCGCGCTGCTCGCGGGCGCGCCGGCGACCAATGACATCCTGGACGGCGTGGACGACACGTGGAACCGCGTGCCCGGCGGCGCGGAAATTGGCCGGCTGACCGACGCGGCCATTGCGAAATTCAGTCCGCCGGACCCCGCTGCAAGTGTGCCGGCGTTGCTGGAAATCAAAAGACACCTGGCCACGCTTGCCAGCGACGACCCCGTGGTGAATGAAAAACGCCGGCAACTGGATCACACCATTCAAGAATGCCTCGGCCTGACCGTGGAGACGACGATTCATGACGCCGAAGTCGTGCCTGGCGAACCGCTTAAAATGCATCTTACCGCGACGATCCAGTCGGCCATCGTTCCGGTCCGCTGGGTGGCGGTGCGGTATCCGTCCATCAAGGCGGAATTGACCATCGGCACTGAGCTGGCCGCCCACCAGCCCGTGAGCCGTGATGCCGTGGAAAGGCTTCCCGCCGACACGCCAGTGAGTCAGCCGTATTGGTTGCGAGAAGAGCACGGTGCGGGCATGTTCCGCGTGGCCGACCCGAACCTCATTGGCCGGCCCGAGAATCCTTCCGTCTTTCCGGTTGATCAGGTTTTTGAAGTGGGCGGCCAGATCCTGGTTGTGCCGGACCGGCCGATGCAGGTCATGGCGGACCGGGCAAAAGGCGAGACCCGCCAATTGAATGTGATTTCACCAGTCACGCTCAAATTGGCGTCGGACGTCGGGTTGTTTCCTCCGGGCGCCGCACGGCCGGTGGTGGTGGAGGTCACTGCCGCCCGGCCTGACACTGCGGGCGTTCTGCGCCTGGACGCGCCGGCGGGCTGGGAGGTCGCACCCGCGACGCAATCGTTCCGGCTGGGAATCGTCGGGGACCGGACAAAGTTTACGTTCATGGTTACCGCGCCGTCGCAACCGGCGATCGCCGGCATTACCGCCGAGGCGGAGGTCGGCGGCAAGCGCTACGACAACCAACGCCTGGTGATCAATTACCCACACATCCCGCTGTTGTTGCTGCAACCGCCCGCCCGGCTCAAGGCCGTGTGCCTGAACCTGGCCATCCACGCCCATAATGTCGGCTACGTTCCCGGCGCTGGCGACAGCGTGGCCCAAAGTCTGGAAGACATGGGCTGCCAAGTCACCAGGTTGTCTGGCGCCGACCTCACAACCGAACAATTGAAGAAATTTGACGCCGTGGTCATCGGCGTTCGCGCGTTCAACGTCCGCACGGACCTCGTTTCCCAATTGCCGGCGTTGTTCGCCTACGCCGCCGACGGCGGCAATGTCATCGAGCAATACAACCGTCCGGGCCGCGACCTGAAAACCGACCAGCTCGCACCCTACAGCCTGCATCTTTCGAGTGATCGCGTGACCGACGAAACCGCGCCGGTGACGTTCCTTGCCCCGGATCATCCGGCGCTGAACACGCCGAATAAAATCACCGGCGCCGATTTCGACGGTTGGATCCAGGAGCGCGGAATTTATTATCCTGACCAATGGGACGAACATTTCACTCCGATTCTCGCCTGTAGCGATCCGGGCGAAGCGCCGCTCAAGGGCGGGCTGCTCGTTGCCACATATGGCAAGGGTTATTTCGTCTATACCGGGCTGGTGTTTTTCCGGGAACTTCCCGATGGCGTGCCCGGCGCCTACCGGCTGTTTGCCAATCTGGTGTCACTGGGAAAATGAAACCGCCCGAGGACCAGACCGCCGGTTCGTTGGGCTCGACGCCCGGGCCTGGGCATTCAGGTGAACGCGAGACCGGCCTGCCCTTCTTGCGCACCTGGCGCGCGGTCTATGCGTTTGTCCTCGCGGTCTTTGCTCTTTGGGTCGGGTTGTTGATTGCGTTGTCGAGGATGTTTTCGTGAACGCGCTCGACTACGTGGTTCTGCTGGGCGCGATCCTGGGCATCGCGCTTTACGGCATGTGGCGCACCCGCGGCCGCCATAATCTCGACAGCTTCCTCAAAGGCAGCGGCGACTCGCGCTGGTTCGTCGTGAGTCTCTCCGTCATGGCCACCCAGGCCAGCGCCGTCACGTTTCTCTCGACGCCGGGTCAGGGGTTCGCGAGCGGCCTGGGCTTCATCCAGATTTATTTCGGCATGCCCATCGCCCTCGTCATCATCGCCGCGGTGTTCCTGCCCATTTACCGGCGGCTGAACGTCATCACGGCCTACGAATATCTGGGCCAGCGTTTCGACACCAAGGCCCGGCTTCTGGGCGCCGCGATCTTTCTCCTGCAACGCGGGCTGGGCGCGGGCATCACCATTTATGCCCCCGCCATCGTCCTCTCTACCGTCTTCGGCTGGTCGCTCGACGTGACGATCATTTGCAGCGGACTGGTGGTGATTGCCTATACCGTTTCCGGCGGCAGCGATGCCGTGAATGTCACCCAGAAATACCAGATTGGCGTGATCTTCGCGGGGATGATCGCCGCTTGGGCCGTGCTCCTGCACAAGCTGCCCGCCGGACTCCATCTGACCGACGCCCTCACCCTGGCCGGCGGCATGCACAAACTCCAGGCAGTGAATTTTTCAACCGATCCCCGCGAACGTTACACGTTATGGTCGGGCGTGCTGGGCGCCACGTTCCTGATGCTCGCGTATTTCGGTACCGACCAGTCCCAGGTGCAGCGCTACATCTCCGGCGCGTCGCTGCGCGAAAGCCGGCTCGGCCTCATGTTCAATGCCGTGTGCAAAATCCCGATGCAGTTCTTCATCCTGTCCCTTGGTGTGCTGCTGTTTCTCTTCTATCAATTCGAGAAACCGCCGGTCTATTTCAACCAGGTCGAATGGAAACATCAGGCGGAACACGGCGACGCCAGCCGGTTGCAGGCCATCGAAGCAGATTTCGCCGCCGCCCATGACCGGGAACGGCAGCAACTGGAGGTTTGGCTGAATGCGCGGCGCACCGGTAATTCTGCCGAGGAGGTCACCGCTCGCGCGGGCGTGTCGGCCGCCCATGAACAGGTGGAAGCCGCCCGGAATCAAGCCGAAATGGCGGTTGATCCCACGGGAAAGAAGAAGGACACCGATTACGTGTTCATTACCTTTATCCTGGACTACTTGCCGCATGGGATAATCGGCCTGCTGGTCGCGACGTTTTTCGCCGCGGCGTTGTCAGCCAAGGCCGCCGAACTCAATGCGTTGGGATCGGCGACGACCGTGGATTTTTACCGGCACGTCATCAAGCGCCAGGCCAGCGACGCCCATTACCTCGCCGCGTCAAAATGGTTCACCGTTTTCTGGGGCCTGGTCTCCATCAGTTTCGCCCTCTCGGCCACGTTGGCGGAGAACCTGATTCAAGCCGTCAACATCATCGGCTCAATTTTCTATCCCGTGATGCTGGGCCTGTTCGTGGTCGGGTTCTTCCTGCGGCGCATCGGCGGCACCGCCGTGTTCTGGGGCGCATTGGCGACACAGGTATTGGTCATTGCGCTCTATTTTCGACTCAACATCAGCTACCTCTGGTTCAACCTTATCGGGTGCGCGGCCTGCGTGCTGTTCAGCGCGGTCCTTCAAGCGTTACTGCGGCCGGATGGCCGGATTGCGCCGCCGTCGCCCAAATCATGACCACCGCGCCTGTCATTTGCTTCGGCCAGCAACCGTGCGGGTTTTTCCCGAAACGGTTCCTGTTCGCCAAAATCCAGACCGCCCGGCGGCTGCAGGCCGAGCTGGGCGGGGAAATCGTTTTCTTCCTTCACGACAGCGACCACGATCCGCGCGAAACCAAAACCATCCTGCGTCATCGCAAAACCAGTGAACCGGCCCAGCTCAACTTTGCCTTCGAGAACCGGCTTCAGCGGAAATTTTCGCCGCAATATCTCAAACGCATTCCCGCCGACTGGCAGGGCAAAACCCTGCTCCAGTTGCCCAATTACGTCGAGCGCCGGTTGATCGAGATCTTCCGAAATGTCTCCGCCTCCAACGTCGCCGATTTCTGTCTGGAAATGTATCGCGCCATGAATTTGCTCGCGGGCATCCGGGTGGTGCGTTCCAGCGACCCGGCCGTCCGTCGCGCGGCCTGTGACATCCCGGAATTTTTCGTGGACGTTTCATTCGAAGGTGAAATCGTCCGCGCCCGTTTCAACGCTGGAGCGCCGGTCTCCGACCCGGCGCGCACCAGTGGCACAACTCAGAAACACGTCGGGTCGGAGACCGGCGCTCCAAAGCTCACTTTGCATGAAGGCGGAGATTCGTACGTCACTCTGCCGCCGGCCACATTCACAAAGGAACAAATCAGCCCGGCGCGCGATACCCGTCTGCGTTGGATGCAGTCGGTCGTGCATTGCACGCATTACATTGCCGGAGCCGGCGAAAGGGCCTACCTTCACCCGGAAGAAGCGCCGGAAATCACCTTTGTGAATCGTGAAACGATTGAACGTTCCGATGAAGCCTGCACCGAAATCGCCCCGTAACAACCGGGTCTCGGAGCGCCGGCCTCCGGCGCGGCCCGATGCGACCTCTTCCCGCAACGCGCCGGGCCGGAGGCCGGCGCTTCCATTCCTCGCGCCGTTGCTCGCCTTCGGCGCGCACCCCGACGACATCGAGTTCGGATGCGGCGGGGTGGTCGCGGGCGAGACGCGAGCCGGTCGCGCGGTCCACTTTGTCATCTGCTCGCGCGGGGAATCTGCGACCCACGGCACACCGAATCACCGGGTGGCCGAGGCGAAGAAATCCGCCCGGCTGTTGGGCGCCACGCTGGAATTCATCGAAATGGACGGCGACGCGCATCTCGAGGTCAGCGTTGCCCATGCCATCAAGCTGGCGGGCGTGATCCGGCGCTTGCGGCCTGGAATTGTCCTCGCGCCGAGCCTGGTTGAAAACCAGCATCCGGATCATCCGCGCCTCGGACAACTGGTGCGGGATGCCTGCCGGCTCGCCCGTTACGGCGGCGTCAAACAACTGCGCCGCACGCCGCCGCATGCGATTGAGCAACTTTTCTATTACGCCATAACGCCCGAAGCCGAGCCGGCCAACGTCACTCCGGTGCTGATTGATGTGTCCGCGGCGGACATTCTCAAAGTCTGGACCTCCGCGATGCAAGCGCACGCCACCCAGACTTCCGCCCGCAATTACTTGGAACTGCAACTCACGCGGGCGCGCTTGCGCGGGCTGCGCGCGGGTGGCGGCCACGCCATCGCTTTGTTTCCGAATGATCCGCTCGTGCTCGACTCGCTGGCTGCCCTGGGCCGCGGCGCGCGGCAATTTTGAATTTACCGCAAAAATGATGAAGAATGACGGAAAAATTGAATTACGGCTTGAACGTCAAGTCCTCCTCGTCGTCGTCCTTATCCTCTTAATCGAATGACCGAAGCCCGGGACGAGGGACGAGAACGAGGACGATTGGAAATGAAAATCGGCATTGCCTGTTATCCTTCAGTGGGCGGGAGCGGCATTCTGGCCACCTGCCTGGGCGAGGAACTGGCGCGGCGCGGGCATGAGGTGCATTTCCTCAGTTACGAACGCCCGTTCCGGCTGCCGGAAAATACGCCGCGACTGCATTTCCATCCGGTGGTCATCAACGAATATCAATTGTTCAAGTATCCGGACTACACGCTGCCGCTCTCGGTCAGAATGGCCGAAGTGAGCCGCGACCACGGACTGGATGTCCTGCACGTTCATTACGCCGTGCCGCACGCGACGGCGGCAATTCTCGCGCGTGCGATGCTTCCGCCCGGACAGCAGCCCCGCGTGGTCACGACGTTGCACGGCACCGACACCACGTTGCTTGGCTGTGATCCCGGCTACGCACCCGCCATTCATCATGCGCTCACCTGTTCGGATGCGGTCACGGCGGTTTCGGCTTACCTGAAGGCGGAAACCCGGCGGGTGCTCGAATTCAATGGACCGCTGGAGGTCATTCACAATTTTTTTGCGCCGCGGCCGCCGCGCCGTTCGCGCGAGGAAGTGCGCCGCGAGCTTGGTCTGGCGGACAACGAGGTGATGATCCTCCACTCCTCGAATCTTCGCCCGGTGAAACGCATTGATCTCCTGCTCGAAACCATCGCGCGCGTCCACCCGCGTAACGCCTTCAAACTCGTGATTCTGGCGGGTGGAAGTTTCGAGCCGTTTCGCCAGGACGCGCAGCGGTTGGGCCTCAAGGATCGCTTGATTGTGCGCGAAAACGTGAATGAAATTGAAGATTACCTGCAGGCCGCCGACCTTGGGCTGTTCACGTCCGAAACGGAGAGCTTTTGCCTGAGCATACTTGAGGCAATGTATTTTGGCTGTCCGAGCGTTGCCCGGCGCGCGGGCGGGATTCCGGAGGTGGTGGAAGACAACGTGAGCGGGCTTTTGGTGCCATCTGACAATCCTGACGCCCTCGCCCGGGCGGTGGAAAGCTTGATTCAGGAACCGAAGCGGCGGATGACGATGGGGCAGGCCGCGCGGTGCCGGGCGCGTGAACGGTTTTCCGCCGAAGTCATCGTCCCGCGTTACGAAGCGCTCTATCGCCGGGTGTGCGGCTGAACCGAATGGCCTGCGCCGTGTCGTGCCGGCGCCAATTCTACTGGCCCGGCGCCGTCACTTTGATCTGGGCTTTGCCACGAATGTCTCGTGACGAGCTGCCGACCATGAGGTCGAATGCACCCGGCTCGACCACGAAGGCGTGGGTATTCACGTCGTAATAGGCCAGTTGATCAGCGGCCAGTGCCAACTGCACCGTTTTCGTCTCGCCCGGTTTCAGGCTTACGCGCTCGAATCCGCGCAGCTCTTTTGGCGGCTCGGGCACGGGGCTGTGGCGCGAGTGCACGTAAAGCTGCACCACTTCATCGCCGGCGCGTTTGCCGGTGTTCTTCACTTCGACGCTCACGGTCACCTGCCCGTCGGCGGGCATGCGGTCCGGCGTTACCCGGACTTTGCCGTAGTCAAAACTGGTGTAACTCAGGCCGTGGCCGAAGCAGAATTGCGGTTTGATGTGATTCTCATCGTAACCGCGGTAACCCACAAAGATGCCTTCGGTGTAAGGAGTCTTATTGTTCTCTTTGATGTGATAGTATGGGAAGGTGGGATTGTCTTCCGCTCGTTTCTCGAAGGTGGCGGGCAATTTGCCGGACGGGTTCACGTCGCCGAATAAAATCTCGGCCACCGCGCGCCCGATTTCCTGGCCGGAATACCAGGCCTGCAACACGACCGGCACGCGGTCCAACCACCCCGCCCAGTCCACGCCGCCGCCGGAATTGATCACCACGATGGTGCGCGGATTCGCCGCCGCCACGGCGCGAATCAGTTCCGCCTGGCCGGCCGGCAATCCAAACGAACGGTCATGTCCTTCCCCTTCCGACAACCCGGCGTTGCGGTCGCGGTCGGCGCCCCGCGCACGTTGATTGAACCCGACACAGACCACGGCGGCATCCGCCTGCCTGGCGAGTTGCACCGCTTCCGCCGCATTCGTGCTGTAAAGCACTTTGACCGGGGCGCCGGCAGTTTGTGTTACACCGTCCAGAATGCTGGTGGCGTGAAAGACGCGGGTGAACGCACTGCCGCCGCCGCAGTAAACCGCCGGATTGGCGTTTGGCCCCAGCACGGCGATGGACTTGATCTTCTGGCGTTCCAGCGGAAGCGTGTGCCGGTTGTTCTTCAGCAATACGATAGATTCGCGCGCGCCTTCCAAGGCTGCCAGATCATTTTGGGGATCGTCCAGCGGAATGTCTTCCCGAAACTGCGGGCGATCGAAGAAGCCGGCGGCAATGACCGTCCGCATAATCCGCAGCACTTTGTCGTCAATGACCGATTCCTTCACGCGACCGTCTTGAATGGCGGGCAGCAGAGTTGCCTGCTTCATAAAGTTGGCGTGTGGCATTTCCAGGTCCAACCCGCCATTCGCGCAACCCACCGCGTCGTAGGTGGACGTCCAATCCGACATGACGAAACCCTTGAAGCCCCACCGGTCTTTGAGCGTCTGGTTGATGAGCCAGTCATTTTGCGAGCAGTGCACGCCGTTGATCAGGTTGTATGCCGTCATGACACAACCCGCTTTGCCCTGCTGCACCGCGGCCTTGAACGCGGGCAGGTAAATCTCGTGCAGCGTGCGCTCGTCCACCTCCGAACTGATGTTGTGCCGGTCCCATTCCTGATTGTTGCAGGCAAAATGCTTGACCGTGGCGAGCACCTCCTGGGATTGAAGACCCTGAATCAGCGGCGCTACCATCTGGCCCGCCAGGAACGGGTCTTCGCCCATGTATTCAAAATTGCGTCCGCAGAGCGGCGAACGGTAAATGTTCACCGCCGGCGCCAGCAGAATATTCACCCCGCGCGCGCGGCAATCGCGGCCAAGCCCGACCCCGATCTTGCGGGCCATTTCCCGGTCCCAGGTGGCCGTCAGCGCAATGCCGCCGGGGTAACAGGTGGTCGGCCCGTCATTGCGGCTCCCCATCGGGCCGTCCGACATCTTGATCCAGGGAGTGCCCAGCCGCGGGATGGCGCGGATATAAAAGCCGTTGCTGCTGCCGCCGATGTAATCAATCTTCTCCTCGAGGGTCATTTTGGAGAGTAGATCCTCGGCGCGCTTCTCGGCGGGTTGGGCGGGATCGAGGTAGAGCGGCGCATTGGTTTCTCCGGGCGTCTGGGCTTGGAGCAGGGAGGCGGCGCCGGCTACAAACACGGCGGCGACTTGAGCGGCTAATCTTTTTGTTTTCATGCGGTGACTCGGGCTCGGGTGAAAGGTGGTTGAGGCGTCAATGCTTTCTTAAAACAAAATGCCGCCGGCGAGTCAACAGGATTTTGCAGCGGCAACACACGCACGGAGGGAATTCCGGCGCGCCTTCAGGCGTGGCTCGACTTCAATCTGTAATGCCCGACTGTGCGAGCATCATTTCGGCACCATTCGCCAGCCCCAGCCTTGATAGGACCTCGTGTCTTTCCAGACGTCCACCCTCACGACTTCAACTCCCCGCCAGAAAAAACCGGCGATCTGAATTTCAGATCGCCGGGGAACCGTTTTCCCTGCTCACCGCGCCGGAGTTTTCACACCGCCCCGCGACCCACGCAACATCATCGTGGCACTTCCAGGACGCTACCGTCTGCCAACGCAACCATCTGGCTGCCGTCATGCATCCGAACTCGCATCAGAATATCTTGCGGACGCCTGTCGCTGGCCGTCAAAGAAATCGTGACCTCCATGCCAGCAAAGCCGCTCACATCAGCTGGATTCAATAATCCTTTGGAAACCAAATCCTGAAGGGCAACCGATGCTGGAACCACCGATCCACGTGCTTGAAGGTCGTGCGCGTATGCCTGCGCCGCCGCTAAAATCTTGGGAGCATCTACCCGGCCAGGAGCGGAGCAAGTGAATGCAAAGTAGGCAATGCTGGCCGCAATCATCATGACAGCGACTACCGCTATGACGGTGAGTATGCGCTTCATATAATCATAAGATACCGCAAATCACCAAACGCTCAATGCTGCCTGACGACAGAACTCAGCCACGCCGGATCGATGACGTGAACCGCGAAAGCGGAATGGAACGCGCCATCCGGCGTCGGCTGCTGGCGCGGGCCATTGCGAAATCACCACCGCCACCATCCGGAAAAGTTTCGCGGATGGCTCCCGGGTTGCCGGAAGCCAGCTCTTCCAGCCGTCAATCCTTTTCCGCAACGGTTTCCGCCAACTGATAATCACCCGTCAATGCCGCGTCGCGCGAGGATCCCCCGACTACGATCTTATAATCGCCCTTCTCCGCCACCCATGACTTCTGGTCCGGGCTGTAATAGGCAAAGGCGCCGCGCTTCAACGGAATGGAGACCTTCTGCGTCTCCCCGGCCTTCAGGAAAACTTTCTGGAAGCCTTTCAATTCCTTCTCGGGTCGCGCCACGCCGGGACCTTCAGGATGCACATAGACCTGCGCCACCTCCGCCCCCGCCACTGCCCCGGTGTTCTTCAACTCAAATTCCACCGTCACCCCCGTCTCCCCCGGAACCAGTTTCAAGCCCGAATACTCAAACATCGTGTAGCTCAACCCGAAACCAAACGGATACTGCGGCTCAATGTTTTTCGTGTCAAACCAGCGATAGCCCACCAG
>JBEKEJ010000081.1:0-12192 GCA_050013895.1 Verrucomicrobiota bacterium
AAGCGAAAACGTTGCAGGCCGCTTTGCAGGAAGCCGTCGCGCGGAGTTTCAATCGCATCACCGTGGACGGCGACATGAGCACGAATGACACGGTGCTGGTGCTGGCGAATGGACTCGCAGGAAACAAAAACATCGAACATCGAACATCGAACACTGAACTTCGAATTTTTCAAGCGGCATTGAATTATGTGTGCCTGGAGCTGGCGAAGATGATCGTGCGCGACGGCGAAGGGGTTCATCGCGTCGTGACCGTGCGCGTCAACGGCGCGAAATCCGTTGCCGACGCCGATGCGGCCGCGCGCGCCGTGGCCAACAGTCCGCTGGTGAAAACGAGCTGGCACGGCGGCGACCCGAACTGGGGCCGCATCCTTGACGCGCTCGGCTACTCGCCGGCCAAGGTCGTCGAGGATAGAGTGGACATTGGATACAGCATGCCGGCAGCACCCGCCTTCGCCAAAAAGGCTTCGGCGCGGCAAGGAAAAATTTTGTGGAGCCTCAAGCGCGGTCAGCCCACCAAGGCGACGTTCAAACAACTTTGCGCTGCGGTGGCGCCAAAGGAATTTGATTTGCACATCAACCTGAACCTCGGCAGGGCCGGCACGGTGATTTACGCCGCCGATTTGACGGAGGCCTACGTGGAGTTCAACAAGGGTGACGTGGGCGATCCGGGTTCGCTCGGCGGTTGAATCACCCGGGAAATTGGGGACACGTGGAACTCGCCCCTCCGATATTGAAACAGAAAAAAGCCGCTGGATTGCTCCAACGGTATTGTCGCGCTTGACAACTATTGGCGATAGATGGAAATTCATTCCACATCGTATGAGTCACACGCTGACGCCTTACTACAAGCGGATCATCCGGCGGCAACTGGCCACTGGACGGTTCAACAACGAGAGCGAGGTCATCCGTCATTCGCTACGGGTGGCGGACTCGCTTGAGCGCGCCGCCGGGCCGTTGGGTTGCTCCTTCGCCGGGCGTGAGGATTTGGAAGAATTGCTGCTGGAAGGTTTGAACAGCGGCGCGGGCAAGCCGATGACGGCCGCGCGCAAAAAGCAGATTTACAAACAGGCGCTGGAGGAGGCGTGAGCGGTTACCACACGCTGCCCAGGGTGGATGAAGACTTGATTGAGGGCGCACGCTGGATTCGCGCAGATAATCCCCGAGCCGCACGCCGTTTTCTGGACGCGGCTTTTGATGCTTTTGACCGGCTGGCGGAATTTCCCGAATCCGGTCCGCTGGCGAGCTTCAAAAACCGGCGGCTGGTCAATGTCAGGTTTTGGGTGTTGCCGCCGCCGTTCAACCGCTGGCTGGTTTTTTACCGGTTGCGGGGTGGTGAAGTGGAAGTTCTCCGCGTGGTTTACGGCACACAAAACTGGCGAGGCAATCCTGCATCGTTTTTTATCTGAAAACGAAGAACCAGACTGCGACGCCGAAACTTTGCCGTTCGTTTTGATTTGGGGCTCGTGGAACTCTGCCCTCCGGGATTGAAATAATAAAGCCGCCGGATTGTTCCAGCGGCTTTGGATTCTTTGTGCGGCCTTCAGTTTGCCGTGCGGCCGAAAACGCCCTTGGTGCCTTTGGCGATGGCCTTGGCGGATTGCTTTGGACGCAATTCGCGCGAAGCCGCCCCGGCGCGCCACATTTCAGAATTATGGATCGCGCCCAACTCCTTCGCCAATTGCGCCTGGTAGTTGCGCGCGCCGCAGGCGGAGAGCACACGAGCGCATTCCTTGCCCGATTTGACGCGCTGGTAAAGTTTCTTGAACACCGGCAGCGTGGCTTGCTTGAACTTGGGTTTCCAGTCGAGCGCGCCGCGCTGGGCGGTGGCGGAACAATTGGAATACATCCAGTCCATGCCGTTTTCATCCACGAGCCGGATGAGGCTCTGCGTCAACTCCTCGACGGTTTCGTTGAACGCTTCGCTCGGCGAATGGCCATGGGCGCGGAGCACGTCGTATTGCGCCTCCATGATGCCGGCCAGGGCGCCCATCAACACGCCGCGTTCGCCGGTGAGGTCGCTGAACACCTCGTGCTGGAACGTGGTCGGGAACAGGTAACCCGAGCCGATGCCAATGCCGACGGCGAGGCAACGCTCCTCGGCGTGGCCGGTGGCGTCCTGTTCGATTGCGAAACTGGAATTGATACCCGCGCCGGTGAGAAAATTGCGGCGGACGTTCAGGCCAGAACCCTTCGGGGCGACCATGATCACGTCCACGTTCTTCGGCGGGATGACGCCGGTCTGTTTCTTGTAGGCGATGGAAAAGCCGTGTGAGAAATACAACGCGGCGCCGGGCTTGAGATGCTTTTTCACGACCGGCCAAATCGTGCGCTGGGCGGCGTCCGAAACGAGCATCTGGATGATGGTGCCCTTTTGCACGGCTTCTTCGATGTCGAACAGAGTTTTGCCGGGCTTCCAGCCGTCCTTCACGGCGCGGTCCCAGTCGCGCTTGAAAGATTTGGCCTGGCCGACGATGACATTGAAGCCGTTATCGCGCAGGTTCAACCCCTGCGCCGGGCCTTGCACGCCGTAGCCGATGATGGCGATGGTCTCGTTTTTGAGCACCTTGCGGGCCCGGGCCATCGGGAATTCCTTCCGCGTGATGACTTTTTCCTTCGTTCCGCCAAAATCAATCGTTGCCATAACTCAATCTTTCTCGTTTGTGTGTTTTCAATGTCTTCAACCCGTTCAAATGAACTTTTAATTTTAAACATCAGCGCTTGTCCGTCAAATGCAAACGTAGTCAAGGTGGTGGTGTAATTTGAACGGAGCGCGGAGCATCGCTCCGCTTAAACCAAGGTTTCCAGCTTGCGGAGCTATGTTCAGCGCTCCAAAAACCGCAGATGCGCCATTACCGCAGTCAAAACGATTGCCGGGGGATGATGAGGTCATGAAACTCGCGTCCGGGCACGGTCACTTTCGCGGCAGGGCGACCTTACCCGTGCGCGTGATTTCGGACACGCCAAATGAATTCATCAGTTCGACAAATTTTTCCACCTTGCCTTCGGCGCCGGTGATTTCGATGGCGAGGCTCTTGGGCTGCACGTCCACGATTTTGGCGCGGAAGATGTCCGTGATCTGCATCACCTCGGCGCGCGATTTGGAGTCCACCGCCACCTTCACGAGCACCAGCTCGCGGTCCACGTATTCGCCTTCGCGGAAATCCTGCACCTTGATGACGTTGGGCAGCTTGTTGAGCTGCTTGACGATTTGCTCCAGCGTGGCCTCGTCGCCGTGCGTGACGATCGTCATGCGCGACAGCTCGGGATCCTGCGTCGGGCCGACGTTGAGCGTGTCAATATTGTAGCCGCGTCCGCTGAACAGGCCGGCCACGCGTGTGAGCACGCCGAACTTGTTCTCCACCAAAACTGATATGGTATGTCGCATAAAAACCCGTTGGAACGGAAGGCGAGGCTAACAACCCAAACGTATGGGGTCAATTTGCAAATTCAACGGGATTTATGTGTCCGGTGTGAACGTGGATCAACACGGATGGACCTGACGCGGCTTGCGCCGCAACCACAGTATTTGGACTGCGGCGGGAATCCCGCAGAGCGGGAGCCACGCGGCTTTCGGAGGCGGATGGATGTGCGAAAAGCGGTGTCGCCGCTACGCTCTGCCACCGCACTCCAAATCTTTGAATCAATCAAAAATACCCGTCCACCACCCGGGTCAAGCGGTCGTTCACAAAAACCGAGTTGCGGTGGCCAAACAGCGGTTTGCGCCGTTTCTCAATCCGCACATCCGATTTCTCCGCGCCATCAATCACGAAGTGATAAACCTCGCGGACCGGTTCGTTGAAAATGCGCTTGGATTGGTAAATCGGCCGGTCGTCCAGGCGGATGACCAGGGTGCCGTAGAACTGGTTGAAGTTGAATTCGACGAAGTGTTTGTCCGTGCTGCCAATCTCCAGAGTGAATCTCATACGTCACGGGCTTGTGCCCGGTATTTTCACAATACGCATTGCTTGTGCCACTTGTGCGGAGAATCTCGCGCCCACATAACCGGCAAATCCGGGGTGTGATTGGGAAAAAATCGCATCTTTAACTTTAATCGCATCAAGGAGAATCGCGAAATGTGTCCCGATGGCCACTTGGCCTGTCCAGTTTTTGCCTCGCCAATCGAATCATCTGTCGCTCAAAAGAACGGATTGTGTTCCTTTTCCTCCGCCACCGTCGTCAACGGGCCGTGGCCGGGGCAAATCAACGTTTCCGGCGGCAGCGACAGGATTTGTTCCCGCACTTTTTGTTTTGCCAAATCCCACGACTGGTTGCCGCGCCCGATGGACCCGGCGAAAATCGCGTCGCCCACGATCGCGACGTGCGGCGCGTCCTCCTGCCAGTTGCCGACGATATAAGTCACGCCATCCTCGGCGTGACCGGGCGTTTCGCGGTGCGTCACGCGCAGCCCGCCGAGATGGACGATTTCGCTTGGCTTGTTGCGCTGGTCCACCGGCGCGTTTTTGGACCCGCTGTGCAACCGCACTTTTGGCCACGCCTCGCGGATTTTTGGCAGCGCTTCGACGTGATCATAGTGCGAGTGCGTGATGAAAACGTGCCGCAGCACGAGCTGGTTTTCGGCAATGCAATCCAGAACCGGTTTCGCATCGAAACCGGTGTCGAACAGCGCTGCGTCGCGCGTGACTTCATCCCAAACCAGATAGCAATTCACGGTCATGCCGCCGCCGTCCGTGGTGAACACGCGCAGTTCGCGCCAGGCGCTCAAATCCTTTTCCGCCGGCAGCCAGCCGTTGGCAATGACTTCGAGTTTGACTGGATTCAAGCCGGCCAGCCGGGCGAGCGCGGCCAGGTCGGGCCGTTTGGCGGTCTGTCCGCTTTCTTCGAGCGCGGCAAGCTCGGCTTCGGAAATTCCCGCGGCCCTGGCCGCGGCCGGCTTTAAAACGTTGCTCATCGCGCAGGCCTTGCGGATAATGTCGCCCAGATGATCTTCGAGATTCACGCCGGAACGGTAAGGGGCAACGCCCGCCACCGCAAGCACCGGACTTGTGCGACGGCGGATAGTATGTTAAACAAACCGGCGAAGTCGGAAGCGTATGTTTTTCTCAAATGGCAATAAAGAGCGCGAACGTTATTATCTGCTGCCGGGCCAGGGCGGCCCCGCGGCGCGGCGCAAGCAGCAACAGTTCTTGAAATGGTCAGTCGTGGCGTGCTTGATTTTCTCCGCGCTCATGGCGTTTATCATGTATTTGTTCGACCGCATAAAGCCCTTTTGATGGAGTGGTGACGCTTGACCCGCCGGAGCCGGTTGTTAGTATTCACATCGAATTTGATGAATGGGTCCCGATTGATTCTAATTTGGACGGCGGCATTGTGCCTGGGCCTGCCCTCGCGCGCGGATTTGGCCGACGGCGTCAAGGCCATCGTGGACAACACGGTCATCACTTACGGGCAGGTCAAGGAATTCACCAGGCCGGCGGCGGAAGCCTTGAGCCGGCAATACGCCGCGCAGCCGGAGCTTTTTCAGCAAAAGCTCGCCGAGGCGCTCGACAACAGCCTGGAGATACTGGTGGAACGCCAGTTGATCCTGCATGAATTCGAGACCAAATATAACAAGTTGCCGGACACCGTGGTGGACGAACTGGTGCAGGATCAGATTCGCGAACAGTTCGTCGATCGCGTGACGGCGATGAAATCATTGCAGGCACAGGGCATAACGTACGAACAATTCCGTGAGGACATCCGCGATCGCTACATCGAGTCGGCGTTGCGCAACCAAAACGTTTCGCGCGAAATCGTCATCTCGCCCTACAAGGTGGAAAGCTACTACCTGGCCCACCAGAACGATTACCAGGTGGAGGACGAAATCAAATTGCGCATGATCGTGCGCAAAAAAGCCTCCGACGGCGACACCAACGCGCCGGCTATGGCCCGCGAAATCCTGTCCCAAATCAAGGAAGGCGCGAGTTTTCAGGAAATGGCCTCCGTTTATTCGCAAGGCTCCCAGCAGAAGCAGGGTGGCGACCTGGGCTGGGTCGAGCACTCCGTGCTCCGCAAAGAGCTCGCCGATGTCGCCTTCGCGCTCAAGCCCGGCCAGGTCAGTGACGTGATTGAAACGCCGGAAGCCTCCTACCTCATCCTCGTCGAGCAAACCCGCCCCGCCCATGTCCGGCCGCTCAACGAAATCCGCGACGACATTGAAAAAAACCTGCGGACCCAGGAACAGGCCCGTATTCAAAAACAGTGGATTGATTCGTTGAAGAAAAAGACGTTCATCCAGATCTTCCCATGACGCGCTGGCTCGGCATCACACTCGGTGATGTCACCGGCATCGGCCCCGAAGTCACGCTCAAGGCCATCGCCGCCGAGGCGGCCAATGATGACACGCGTTATTTATTGATTGGCGATGAAGACGACGTTCATCGGTTGAACGAAAAACTGGGAACCAAACTGACGCTGGAAAAATTTTCCGGTTATGAAGGCGCGGGAAGGGTTTTCACCACTAGGCCGCTCGCCGGACCATTACCGGAAAATCTGCCCGCCGGCTCGCCCGCCGCCGCGAATGTCGCCGTTGCCGCACTGCGGGATGGCGCGAAACGTTGTCTCCGCCGTGAATTGGACGCCGTGGTCACCGCGCCCGTTAACAAGGAGGCCATCATCCGCGCCGGACACAAATTCATCGGCCAGACGGAATTGTTTGCGAAAGCCGCCAAAACAAAACGCTATGCGATGATGCTGCTCGGCCACGACGAACATGACCGCTGGCTGCGCGTGGCGCTCGTGACCATCCACACCTCGGTAAAATCGGTTCCCCGGAACATCACGCCGGAAAAGATCACCCTGGCCATCGAACTGGCCGCGCAGGCGTGCCGCGATTTGCAATTGCCCCGCGCGCGCGTCGCCGTTTGCGGCTTGAATCCGCACGCGGGCGAAGGCGGGGAATTCGGCGACGAGGAAATCAAAACCATCGCGCCAACAGTCCTCGCCGCGCAAAAACGCGGCATGGACGTCGTCGGGCCGCTGAGCGGCGACACGGTTTTTCATTACGCCTTGCGTGGCGATTTTGACGCGGTCGTGGCGATGTATCACGACCAGGGACTTGCGCCGTTGAAGGCCGTGGCGTTTGACACCGGCGTGAACTGGACGCTGGGGCTGCCCTTCATCCGCACCTCGCCCGACCACGGCACGGCTTACGACATCGCCGGGAAGGGAATCGCCAATCCCTCGAGCATGATTGCCGCCATACGGCTCGCAAAACAACTGGTGAGAAACCGCTGTCGGTAGCGCCCGCGTCCCGCGGGTCGTTTCGGGCGTCGCGCCCGAAACAACTGATGGACAATCCATGTCGGCATGTGGTTCGACTGTTTGCTGTTTTTCGTATGCCGCGGCAATTCGGCGGAACGCCGAATTGAACCCGCCGGCCGCCGTCGCGCCGGAGCGGCGCTTTGGCGCGCCGCGAAGGCGGAAGGCGGGTGCTACCCAATCAGCTCGCGGACCTTCGATTCGATATTCCCGCCGCGCATCAACGATTCACCCACCAAAATCGCGTTGGCGCCGCATTGCTTCAAACGCTCCACGTCCGCGCGCGTTTGGATGCCGCTCTCGGCCACCAGCAAAGGCGAGGATGGAGAATCGAGGATGGAAGATGGCGTGGAAACTTTTGCCACCTGCCATCTGCCATCTGCCATCTTCGCAGCAAGTCTCTCCGTCGTTGCCAGATCCACCTTGAAGTTTTTTAAGTCGCGGTTGTTCACACCGATGAGGGTTGCGCCCACTTTGAGCGCGCGTTCCAATTCCGCCTCATCGTGGACCTCCACCAGCGCAGCCAGACCCGCCTCCGCCGCCAGCGAATGAAATCTCTCCAATTGCTCACCGCTCAAAATGGCGACGATGAGCAGGATGGCGTCCGCGCCCCATTCGATGGCTTCAAGAATCTGCCGCTCGTCAATGATGAAGTCTTTCCGCAACAATGGCAGTTTCACCGCGGTGCGAATCTGCCGGAGATGATCGAGCGAACCTTGGAAAAATTTTTCATCGGTCAAAACCGACAGGCAGCTTGCGCCCGCCGCTTGAAATTCTTTCGCCATCCGGACCGGATCGAATTCGCGGCAAATCACGCCCGCGGACGGCGAGGCCTTCTTGACCTCGGCAATCAGCGCGAGGCCGCCGCGGCGCGGCGTGCGCAATGCCCCCAGAAAGTCGCGCCGCTCACCGCGTTCGAGCAGGGCATCACGCAAATCGCCGGCGGCGATGAGCCGCGTGGGCAACTTGGCGATTTCGCGTTTCTTCTGCTCAACGATTTTGTCGAGGATGTTTGCCATGCTGGGAGGGACGGCATGTTGCCGTCCCATTTATTTCATTATTACAGGGACGGCGGCACGCCGTCCCTCCCAAATTTATTCCTCCTCATCCTTCACCCCCTGCATCCGCTTGGTCGGGCAGCCGGCGCGGAGCCAGCCGTTCACGAACGGGTCGAGGTCGCCGTCCATCACGGCTTGAACGTTGCTGGTTTCGACGCCGGTGCGCAAATCCTTCACCATGCGATACGGCTGAAAGACGTAGCTCCGAATCTGGTTGCCCCACGAGATGCTGCCTTTCTCGCCGTAAAACCGTTCCAGTTCGGCCTTCGCCGCGTCCTGCCGCTGCGCATAAATCCGCGAGAGCAACAGTTTCATCGCCGTGGCGCGATTCTGGTGCTGCGACCGTTGCGTTTGCGACGCGACGACCAGCCCGGTCGGGAGGTGCGTGATGCGCACGGCAGTTTCCACTTTGTTCACGTTCTGGCCGCCCTTGCCGCCGGAACGGAACGTGTCAATTTGAAATTCGTTCGGCGGTATCACGAGTTCCGCATTGTTCTCCTCGATTTCGGCAATCACGTCCACACTGGCGAAGCTGGTATGGCGCCGCTTGTTCGCGTCGAACGGCGAGATGCGCACGAGCCGGTGCACGCCGCGTTCGGCCTTGGCAAAGCCATAGGCGTTTTCGCCCTCCAGCAGCATCGTCACGCTCTTGAGGCCCGCGCCTTCGCCCGGCAGCGCGTCGGTCACTTCGACCTCCCAGTCGCGCGATTCGGCCCAGCGTTGATACATGCGCGACAGCATTTCCGCCCAGTCCTGCGCCTCGGTGCCGCCGGCGCCGGCGTTGATGCTCAGGATGCAATTCTTGCGGTCGTGCGGGCCGCTGAGGAAGACCTTCAACTCCAGCGCGTCGAGGTCCTTGAGAAATTTCACGACGTCGCGTTCCAATTCCTGCTGGACTATCGGCTGGGCTTCGGGCGGTTCGGCCTCGCCCAGTTCGAGCATTACGCGGAAATCCTCCAGGTGCTTTTCCGCCTGGAGCAACGGCTCGATTTTGTTGCGGAGGGAATTGGCCTCGTCAATGAGCGCCTGCGCCTGTTCGCGGTTGTTCCAGAAATGGTCGACGGCCATGAGCGAATTAAGTTCGCCGAGGCGCTTTTGCGCGGCCGGCACGTCAAAGAAACCTCCGCAGGTGCGCGAGTTTCTCCGATGCCGCCGTGATTTCCGTTTTAACCGTGTCGAACATGGCGGCGGAGAATACCGCAGCCGGAAGCCGGAAGCCAGAGGGGATTATCCGCGAATTTCGCGAATTTTCACGAATCAAAATGTAGGAACCGACGTGAGGAGGCTCACTTCGCATTGAAAACCGGGAGGAATTAGAAAATTTGAGACTCGTTACCTAGTCTCCTACAGGGAAAAGGTGCGGAACTCCGAACGCGTCCTGCCTACGGAATCGCCAGACGGTTCGTGGCAAGGCCGGTTTGCTGGAACAATTGGCACAGATTGGATGAAGTCGTTTGCTGAACGCTGCCATCGTCGCAAAGGATGTTACCGATGAATCTATCTCGCGCTGCCGTCCAGAAATGTGAATTTGGCGAAACATGGCGTCCAGAACTCCAAGCAATGAAAGCATTCGTCGAAAGTTGCGCCAAACCAGGTCTTACAGGAATACGGTTGAAAAGAAAATTGCCGTCGCCGGAGAGAAAAGCGTTCGAATTGACTGTGTCCAACCCAACAAAATAGCTGATATGTGAATTATTGAAGTCTGTTGAAAAATTTGTCGCCCAAACGCGCCGGGTATCTGCCGGACAAAGCAAAACTTTTGGCGTGCTCAACTCATTGGACATGATCTGAAAAGTGGCGACGACGTCTCCAGTGGCAGCCAGTTCCATCGTACCACCATTCGTCACAGAAATTTCCATCGGATACTTGTCATTGTTGTCCCCAGCCCAAACTCGAAATCCGATGCCGATTTGATGGAGGTTGTTTACACAATCGACGGGTTTTCTTGGTGAATAGGCAGGGAAGAACGCGGCCGCTAAAAAGACCAACACTGCGATAACCACAATCACTTCCACCAGCGTCAGCGCCTGATTTGTTTGATTTGAAGGGCGCGGTTTCATGGTGCGAAACCGGATTCTTATTTGTGGCTGTTGCCGGCGAGCGAGAGTGCGTAGAGGATGAGACCGATGATGAGCACGCCGGCCACGATGCCGATGATGAGGAAGATTTTGTTGACCTTGTTGGTTCTTTTGGAAAATTCCTTGCTGGTGTCGAAACCCGGAGGGCGTCCGCCGCCCTTTTCCAAATCACCCAGACTGACGCCGCGCGGCATGATCATCGTGCCGTCCAGGGTTTTCTTGGCGGGCGCGCCAGCCGGCGCCGGCGCGGGAGCGGCCGCCGGCGTCCCCGCGGCCGACGGCCCGCCGGTGTCGAGCCGCAGTTCCACGTTGCCGAGGCGCAAGGTCTGGCCGGGTTTCAAAACGCTTTCGGCAATCTTTTCGCCGTTGATGAACGTGCCGTTGGTGGAATTGAGGTCTTTGATGACGACGTCGTTGCCGCGCAGCAGCACTTCGCAGTGATGGCTGGAGACGGACGGCTCGGCGATTTGAAACAGGTTATCCTCCACACGGCCGATGGTGGTGCGATCCGCTTTCAACTCATGCACCCGGTCGGTCATGCCCTGAGTCAGGATAACAAGTTTCGCCATAGTTACGGTGAGCGGATTATGGCGACTACCCGTTTCAAGTCAAACGGAAATCTCATCATCATCCCCGCCGCTCAATCAAGGCGCGGAACTCGCCAAACAGGGGTGTCGAATCATGCGGCCCGGGCGAGGCTTCGGGATGATACTGCACGCAGAAAACCGGCTTCGTTTTGTGCCGCAACCCCTCGACGGTCTGGTCGTTGAGATTGACTCGATTGACGGCCACGTCCGGCGGCAGGCTGGCGGGGTCCACGGCAAAACCGTGGTTTTGCGCCGTGATTTCCACCCGGCCGGTCTCGAAATCCTTCACCGGTTGGTTCGCGCCGCGATGGCCGAATTTCAATTTGAAGGTCTTCCCGCCGAACGCCTGGCTGAGAATCTGGTGGCCGAGGCAAATCCCGAATATCGGAATGCCGGTGTCCACCAGCGCCTTCACTTCGCGCACGATGTAATCCAGCGCCGCCGGGTCGCCGGGGCCGTTGGACAGAAAAATGCCCGCCGGTTTGTGCTTCAGCGTGTCTTGGGCGCTGGCGGTCGCCGGCAAAACCTGCACGCTGAAACCGTGCTGCCGCAGCCGGCGCAGGATGTTGTATTTCAGTCCGTAATCCAGGGCGACAATGGGTATATCCGCGGCCGGCAGCGGCTTGCGATTTTGCCGGGGGTCAATGGTCGCGCTGCCGCGCTCCAGATCGAACGCCCCGCTTTGCTCGTCCTTTTCATCCCAGCGAAACGCCTTCTGGTGCGTGACTTCCTTGACGTAATCCACGCCCAGAAAGACGAATTCCTTCGCGCACTTGACGGCTTCCGCGTTGGAGATTTCCTTCGTGGAAATGAATCCGTTCATCGCGCCGCGCACGCGGAGTTTTTTGGTCAATTCCCGCGTGTCAATGCCCTGGATTCCCGGGATGCCGTTCTTCTCCAGATATTCCGCGAGCGAAAAATCCGCGCGCCAGTTGCTGACGACCGGCGAGAGTTCACGGATGACGAAGCCGGCGGCGTGCGGCTGCCACGATTCCACGTCCACGGCGTTGACACCGTAATTGCCGATGAGCGGATAGGTCATCGTGACGATCTGGCCTTTGTAGGAGGGGTCGGTGAGGATTTCCTGGTAGCCGGTCATCGAGGTATTGAAGCAGACCTCGCCGCACGCGGACGCGCCTGCGCCGAAACCCAGCCCGTGATATACCGAGCCGTCTTCCAGTGCCAGTATTGCTTTCGTGGAAACCAAAACGG
>JBEKEJ010000082.1:0-12152 GCA_050013895.1 Verrucomicrobiota bacterium
GCTCGCCTCAAAAAGCTGGCGCGGTTCCCATAGCAGGATGATGAACGCGGCGGCGGTGAGGGAATTGATCAGGTCGCCCGGTCGTTGTAACGCCCAGCCGCCGATGACGATGGTCATCATCACCGACGCGCGGATGGCGGAGGATTCCCAGCCGGTCGCGGCGGTGTAGAACCAGATGACCGGGATGGCGACGATGCCGCACCAGGCGCGTGAGACCTGCAATACGCGGAGCAGGGCGACAAGCATCCCGGAAATCAGCGCGATGCGCAGGCCGTCAATGGCGAAGAGGTGCATCGTGCCGGCGCGCAGAAACGGTTCGCTGATATCGTCCGTGAAAGCCGTGCGCCAGCCGAGTGTCATCGCCCAAAGCAGGCGCAACGGCTCGTCCTCAGGCAAACCCAGCGCCAGTGTGTCCTTTGACCAGGTCAAAAACCGGTCGGTCAGCGGCGGCCGGGTCAATGCCGATGCGCCCAATTGCCAATCGCCGGCGGAACCGGCTTTGAGCTGGTAAAAAATTCCGCGCGTCTGGAGATAGTTGCGGTAGTCGAAAAGTCCTTCCGCAAGAGGGGACGGCGGCCGGGTGATGACGCCGCTGATTTCCACGGGTTGCCCGGCAAAAAAAACGCCCGGGAACGCGCCAGGCGTGGCAACGACGATTTCGCCATCAGCCCGCTGCCAGTTCTCATTCCGCCGCAGCCCGGTCACCCGGACTTGGGCGATGGTATGCTCGGTTTGTTGATCATCGCGCTCAATAATTTTGATGTGCGGCGTTTCAAGCAGATTGCCGCGCACCGTCACAATGGCGGTTTCGTTGCCCAGCAAGGCGCGCAGGTCGTTGGGCGAAAGGACGGCGGTGCGGCTGGCGAGATTCGTCCAGCCAACGAGCGCGAGCAGCGGCCAGATCAACCAGGGTCTGAATTTTTCGAGGACGAGGACGAGGACGAGAACGAGAAGCGAGGCGGCAAAAAGCGCGGCCAGCGGCGGGTGAACAAAAACAGCCAGCAGCAAACCGATGACATAGCACGAAACGACGACGACCAGCGGGCGTTTCATCGTGTGAAATTACCAATGTTTTCGCCAGCGGCCGATCAGCCAAAGCGCGAGCAGGCCCGCCGCGCCGCCCGCAGTGTCAATGAACACGTCGGTCACATGCGCTGTGCGCGTGGGCACAAAGATTTGGTGAAATTCATCGCTCGCGGCGTAGAGCGCGACGAGCAGCAGCACGAGGCCGGCTTCGCGCCAGTTCCAGGGACGGGCAACGTTTTTCGCCGGTTTGCGCAGCGCGCGCCAGAGCAACAGGGCGAACACGGAATATTCGGCCAGGTGCGCGCATTTGCGGGCGATGAGGAAAATCCAATCCAGCGCATTTTCCGAAATGTGCGGGAACAGCCAGCGCAGCAAGGGCGCGAGGATGCGCGAAGAATGTTCGTAGGAATGAATATCGTTGGACGCCGTAAAAATCAACGCCATCCAAATCAGCACCGGCAGCCAGTATTTAAAAAACGCGCGCAGGCGAAGCACGCCGGATGAAAGCCGGATTCAACGCCCGCGGCAATCAGAATCATAATTGGGTTTGCCAAGCAGCGCGGTATTTGGCAAAGAGAACGGCCCTTAATGAAGAGATTTTTGACGGTTTTGTTTTATGCGGTAATGGCGATTGAGCCGGCGGTCGGGGCCGCGCCGCCGGCGGATTTGATTGCGCAAATTCATTTTGTCGGCGCGGACCAGATTTCCGCTGACACCAATTCCGCCGCGATCACCAATTTCTTTTGTTCCGCCGAGGCGCGCGCGCTGGCAGGCCAGACATTGGACAAACTTTCCCGCGCGCCGGGCGTGTGGTTCAAATCGAAAATCGCCACCGGCGCGGCCGCCGGCGCGGCACAATTGCGTCCGTTACTCGACGATTTGTTGAGGTCGGAATGGATATTGAAAATTCGCGACACGACGAATGGTTCGCCGGAATCTGCGCTGGCGATACGTCTGGACAACCAACGCGCGCAATTGTGGCGGGATAATCTTGCCGAAATTCTCCAATCCTGGACGCATTTGCCCGCCGGGAAGACTTCCAACGGCTGGCTGTTGAAGAAGGATCTGCCGCCGAACTTGATCTGCCTTGAGCGGCAGGGCGATTGGTTGGTGATTGATTGCGGTCAGGATCATTTATCATTGCGTGGAGAAATTCTTCCATTGCCCGGGAAAATTGCGATTTCAGAAACCAACTGGTGGTCTGCCGATCTGGACTGGCCGCGTCTGGCGCGGGCGTTCCCGCCGCTAAAGAAATTTGATTTTCCGGGAATTGAATTGCGCGTCTTTGGCCGCGACGGCGGTTTATGGGCAAACGGCAAACTCACTCTGGCGCAACCTTTGCCGCCGCTGGAAAAATGGCGGATGCCGACCAATGTCATTCACCAGCCATTGGTGAGCTTCACGGCGGTGCGCGGCATCGGATCATGGCTGGAACGGCAAAGCTGGGCGCGACCGTTCGAGATTCAACCGCCGCCGGATCAGCTCTTCATCTGGGCGCTGCCGCAAATTCCGTTTCAAACCTTTGCCGCCGTGCCGGTGCCGGATGCGACCGCCGCACTCATGGAGCTCCACGCAAAACTGTCCGCGTGGCGCGTCAACGATTCGCAAAACTTTTTCTTCACCTCGATCAAAGAGGAAATGACGAACAGCCAAATTTCCTGGCGCGGCCTGCCGTTCATCTCGCCGTTTGTGCAGGCGTTGCCAGAACCGTCGGGCGGCTTTTTATTCGGCGGATTATTTCCGAACACGCCCTTTGTGCAGAGCTTGCCGCCGGAGCTCTTGCAGCAATTGAATAAGCCAAACCTGGTTTATTACCATTGGGAACTCACCGCCGAACGTTTGAAAGAACTGCCAATGCTGACCCAGCTTTTGCTGCTGTTGACTCAACACAGCCAATTCGACACCCAATCCGCCGCCGGCAAGTGGCTCAATCGCATCGGGCCGACACTGGGTCCCGCCACCACGGAGGTCACGCAGACCGGGCCGAACGAATTGACCTTCAGCCGCAAAGCGCCCGGGGGTCTGACGGCGATTGAACTCATCGCTCTGACGGACTGGCTCGAGACGACGAATTTTCCCGCCTGTGGTTTTCATTTGGCGCCGCCTGTGGGAAAATAAACCGCGATATGAAAGTTGCCTGAAGATCATGCTCAAGCTCGGCGTCAACATTGACCACGTCGCGACGCTCCGCGAGGCGCGGTATCGTGGACGCGGTTTCGGCGAACCGGATCCCGTCGCGGCAGCGCGGATTTGCGAGGCCGCGGGCGCGCATGGCATCACCGCGCACCTGCGCGAGGACCGCCGGCACATTCAGGACCGCGACATTTGGAAGCTGCGCGAAATCATCAAGACGCGGCTTAACCTCGAAATGGCCAATGTGCCGGAAATCATCGGTATTGCGCTGAAACTGAAGCCGGACATCGTCTGTATCGTGCCCGAACGGCGGCTGGAAGTGACCACCGAAGGCGGATTGGACGTTGTCGCTGCCGAAAAATCCTTGACCGAAACGCGCAAAAAAATGAACGACGCAGGCATCGAAGTCAGTTTGTTCATCTCTCCGGATGAAAGGCAGATTGAAGCCAGCGCGCGCGTCGGCAGCCAGTATATCGAACTGCACACCGGCGCGTTTGCGGAGGAATTTCTTCCGGGAGCGCCGGCCTGCGGGACGGCCCGAATCAAACCGGCAAATCGGGCCGGGCCGGAGGCCGGCGCTCGGCTCGGAGGTGAATTGCAGCGATTGATTTCCGGCGCGGAGCAGGCGCACAGGCTCGGCTTGAAAGTCAACGCCGGGCACGGATTGAATTACGAAAATTTGCCGTTGCTTCATCGCGTGCCGCATTTGGTGGAACTGAACATCGGCCACAGCATTGTCAGCCGCGCGGTGATCACGGGTTTGGAAAACGCCGTCAAAGACATGCTGCGCTTGATGGAAAATTATGGCGTGTAAGAACTGAATTTGCACGCAGCCAGGCCGTTTGCTCTGGTTTCGTGTGCTCTTGACACAGCACGTGCGGTTTCAAATGGCTGATACGTTGCTTCCGTCAACTCGCAACCCTGTAAAGGGCGTGGCCCAACGGGGCTTTGCGTCGGCTTGAACCGCGAAGGGCGTTTGGGAAGTCGTCATGAGGCCAATTGAACCTGGCGCCTGGCGGTGCAACTTCGATGTGGACGGCGTGGCAGTCATCGATCTGCTCAACCCCGCCGCCAGCGAGTCCAACATCCGAAACTGGAGACTGGTGTACATACCGGGTGCGAAGTTCATGGCTCTCCGGGATGTTCCGCACGGCGCCGTCGCGGTGGTTAATTACTACTCTAAATCGCTCCACCGGTTTCGCCGAATGCACATTTTTCCAAGCTCTCGGTCAAGCCATTGACGCCGGCGCGGCGGCGTTGGGAACCACGACAGGTATTAAGGCATGAAGTCCCAATCCAATCGCCGACCGGCCAACTGCACAATCCGACTAGAAATACCTATACCGAAGGCGTAGAACAATTAAACCTCTGTGGTTTGATGACAAGTCTGAATGTTTCGGCCATAATCACATTGCTTCGATAGTAAAATCGTGGAATAATCCCAAAATGCCTATGCCAAAGGCGTAGAACAATACAACCTTAATGATTTGGTGACAAGTCTGAGTTATTGAGCCATTCTCAAGAAGTGTTAGCCGTATTTACACCGGCGGCGCAGTAAAATCAGTTTAATGTTAGAACCCATTAGGCAAATGTTCTTATGAAAATATTCAATCACTCTCTGAAAACATCTCCCAAAGTGCTCTGGTTCCAGGCTGGTCTGGCCTGTTTGATTTTCACCGCCAGCGCGGCGGTCGGCTACGGCCAGGTTACCAACTGGGTTGGTGTGTTTAACAGCAGTGCCGACGCTGCCCAATGGACACACGCGGGTGGCGATGCCAATAGCGCGACTTTTGTGGCCGGTGACACGCCGCCGTGGGGCGGGCCATCGACGGGTTGCCTGGAGTTCCAAAGCGCCTTTGGTCCAGGGCTCACTTGGACCGTATTGGGGAAGAGTGTTGGCAGTCTGAATGCCAGCACCTGCACGGCCCTCGAGATGGACATCAAGATCGGTACCAATCAGACGGTTTTCGATACGTCCTATAATGCCTGCAATTCTTTCCAGGTGGGTGTGTCTTATGGCAGCTCTCAAACCTGGGCAATCGCCGACTCGGGAGCAATTACCCCGGTTGCCAGGTACAATGGCTGGTGGCACCTTAGCATGCCGGCCAGCAGAATCGGCGGCGCCAATTGGGCGAACGTAAGGCAGATTCTGTTGGAGCCGACGGACAACTATTATACCGCTTCGGGAAACATGGTCATCAGGATTGCCAACGTCAAGCTCACGGGTCCTGGCAGTCCCTCGGCCAGTGTGAACATCGGTGCTGACGCCGCCAGCGTCGTGCGCACGGCGGATACGCGGTTGTTCGCCATGAACACGGGCAATTATGATTACGATTTCAACCTTTCACACACCGTCCCTGAGTCCATCGAAGCGGGCATTACGACGTGGCGCTATCCGGGCGGTTCCACGTCCGACACTTATCATTGGGCGCACGAGACTCAAAACAACAACAAGTTTGCCAATTTCGCCATGGTTGCCACCAACTTGGGAGCGCCGGTCTTCATTACGGTCAATTACGGCACCGGCACGCCCGAAGAGGCGGCGGGGTGGGTCGCCAGCGCGAATGTAACCAATCATTACGGCTTCAAGTATTGGGAGATTGGCAACGAGATTTATGCGATCCCGACGGAGACCGACACCAATATTCCCTCACACGATCCGTATACCTACGCCACGCGCGCTGCGACTTATATTCAACAAATGAAGGCGGTTGATCCCACCATCAAGTGCGGGGCCATTGTGGTCAAGGGTATGGAACTGGACTGGAACAATTACAACAGCCACCCGGCGACCAATCTGCTGACCGGCCAGGTCTTTTACGGCTGGACTGCCGTGGTGATGAGCAGGTTGCGCCAGCTCGGCGTGACGCCTGACTTTGCCATCTACCATCATTATCCCCAGAACTACTCGGCGGCACCGGACAACGATCAATTCCTCTTGTCGAAGGCAAACTGGGCGGAGGATGCGGCCGAGATTCGCGGCTGCATCGATCAATTCCTGGGTCCGGCTGGCACGAACACTGAAATAGTCATCACCGAGAACAACAATGATGAGGCCACCCCGGGCAAGCAATCGGTCAGCCTGGTCAACGCCCTGTATTATGCCGACAGCATCGGCCAAATCATGCAGACCGAGATCAATTCACGCGTCTGGTGGCAGTGGCACGACGGCGGACCTTCCTACAACAACGGCGACTTGAGTACCAGTCTGTATGGCTGGCGGATCTACGGCGCCTTCGGCATGAATGATTACCTGAACGGGCTCCAGATGACCAATCGTTATCCGCCCTATTTTGCCGCCAAGATGGTCTCGCGCTTTATCCGGGGCGGCGACAAGGTGGTGAAAGCGGTGAGCGATAACCCGCTGGTTTCGGCTTACTCGGCGCTGCGGACCAACGGCTCCCTGACCCTGATGGCCATCAACAAGAGTTCCAATACCACGTGCACGGCAAACATAATGCTGGCCAATTACCTGCCCGGCGGGACGGCCACGGTTTACTCCTACGGGATGACACAGGACAACGCGGCCCAAGCCGGCAACAACTCGACGTGCGACATCGCCACCAATTCCTACAGCGCCAGCACAAACTTCAGCTACGCCCTCGCGCCCTATTCCATCACCGTCTTTGCCTTCGCGTCGGCCCCTTCGCTCTCGGTCTTGCCGTCAGCCGACGCCGGTCAACTCGTCGTCCAACTGGCCGGTCAATCCGGTGTTCCCTATGT
The DNA here is from genome assembly GCA_050013895.1 of Verrucomicrobiota bacterium. Lineage (GTDB taxonomy): Bacteria > Verrucomicrobiota > Verrucomicrobiia > Limisphaerales > UBA11358 > UBA11358. The sequence continues at coordinate 6,883 of JBEKEJ010000082.1, forward strand.
GCTGCAAACCTCCACCAACCTTTCCGATTGGACGTCGATCGCCACCAACACTCTGACAGGGAATGTGCTGAACATCACCAACCCGATCACATCAGGTGAACAATTCTGGCGCGCGGCGTGGCTGCCGTGAGGCGGAACGACTGCAAATACTTGATATGCAATCAAACTTCACCCCTAAAATCTACATGAAAAAATTACTAATACTCGTTGGTTTCTTGTGCTGCTTCGCGCCGGCAAACGCGCAGCAACTTTCATTCAAGGAAATCCGCACGGCTTCGGATACTGTCCTGGTGGCCTTTTTCAAGGACGCCTATTGGTCGGGTAATGTCTGGGACATGCAATTTAGCATCAACCAGGTGGTCACGAGCAATCCATCCGCGTGGAAGCTCAACGGCCAGCCCGTGGGGGCGCTCAATGAATTCGTGACCGAGGCGAACGCCGTTGATTATCACGTTTACATGCAGGTGCCGAAGCTGACCAATGGAATGAGCTACACCTTGGAGACGCCCTATGGCAACACGAACTTTGTCTTTGACGACACAAAAATATTCTGCGAATCCATCAAAGTAAATCAGAATGGCTACAGCGCCCTGGCCCAAACGCGATACGCCAATCTAGCCATCTGGTTGGGCACCGGCGGAGCCCAGCAGATCAGCGGATCCCTCCCCACCTACACAGTGTTCAAGCAATTTACAGGCGAACAGGTCGCTTCGGGGACGTTGCAAACGTTCGGAGGAGGAACCAAGGACACATCCTCGGGCGATTATGTCTATCGGATTGACCTGTCTGCGGTACCCGAGGGGGGGCCTTACAAGATTTCCGTAAGCGGATATGGCTGCTCGTATCCATTTGGGGTGGGCGGGGATTTTGCACGCCGCCTGGAGTATGTCGCGTTCCGTGCCATGTATTATCAGCGGTGCGGTTGCCCGATCGTAATGCCCTACGCCTGGGCAAATATCCGGCCGTATGGCTGTCACACCAATGTCTATGACACCGAGGCAGCGAATGCGGAAACGCTTCCGGGTGGCGCGGTTCAAACAACTCAGCCTAAACTAAATGTCCACGGGGGTTATCACGATGCGGGAGACGCGGATCGCCGCGGTTACCATCTGATGGTGCCGATCGTGCTGTTGACGACCTATGAGATGTTTCCCAATTTGTTCTCGGATGACCAATACAATATTCCCGATATCTTCGACGCGAATTACAACATCATCGGCAAAGGCAACGGGATTCCCGATATTATCGATGAGGCGGTATGGGGAACGATGTTCTGGACCAACGTGCAAAGCACCAGTAGGGAACCCTCCGGCGCAGTCGCCTGGGGCAGCAATGCTTCGGGCTATCCGAACTGGGGAATCAACTACGATCAGGACACCTTGCTCTGGGGTACCGAAGCGAACGACGTTAACTCCTGTGGCTTGGCATCCGGGCTGTTCATGAACCTGGCCCGGGTCCTCAAACCCTACGACCCCGTGAACAGCGCGAGTTTGCAGGCGCGTGCGGACGCGGCCTACGCCGCCGCCGGTTCCGGCATTAAAACGTCGCATAAGCTCTACTATGCGATCCAGAAATACTTGCTGACCGGGGACGTGACCGCCAGCAATACCATCAATTCCCTTTACACAAGCGCCAGTGGATTGGCTGGCAGTTATAACAAAGAAGCCGGGGGGTTTCTCGTTGACGGCGGCATCTGGCTGGCGAATTACTTCATGTCCTACATCATCGAGACGAACCGGCCCACCAACCCGACCATTGTTGCGTATTTCAAGACGCAACTCAAAGCGGCGGCGGACAACCAAGTCAATTGGACCACCAACGATGCGTATCCCGTAGGCTGGCCGGCGAACGTTAACCCCTCGTCGTACAATTTTGCGCAGGGGGGCTTGACGCCCCAGGGACAGTTCGCTTATCCGTGTCTGATGCAGTGGGCCCTGACGGGGGAACAGAAGTATATGGACGCGGTAAGCCAGCTGATGGATTACGACCAGGGCCTTAACCCCCTCGGCAAGTGCTACATGACTGGCATAGGCTTCGACAGGGTCCATCATCCGGAAGATCGGGAATCCGCTTATGCCGAGTACACAATGGGATGGGGAACGGAGCCACAGCCCGGGATTACCGTGTACGGACCTCTCGCTGGAGCTCCTGGCAACCAGATACCTGCCCTCAGCGGGCTGGCTCGCGAACGTCAGTTCTTTGATCATATGGGGTACTTCCAAATGGCTGAGTTTACGGTTTATCAGAGCGAGGTTTTCCCGGCGGCCATTTACCCGGTGCTGGCGCAAGGCGGCAAGTGGAACGCGACAAATGACCCGTTCAGCTACCAGGCCGGCGGTTCGACGGGTTTGCCGCCGATCCCAACGGGTTTGGCAGCGGTGGCGGGCAACGCCCAAGTGGCGTTGACCTGGAACGTTGCGTCCAGCGCGACCGGCTACAACGTCCTGCGCTCGACGACCAACGGCAGTGGCTTCACCATCATCGCCAGTCCGACCGGGAATAGCTACACGGACTCCCCTCTGGTCAACGGGACGACGTATTACTATGAGGTGAATGCAACGAACAGCTACGGCAATAGCGCCAACACTGCCCAGGTCAGCGCTGCCCCGTCAGCTTTGCCGCCGACTCCGACGGGTTTGGCGGCGGTACCGGGCAACGCCCAGGTGGTGTTGACTTGGAACGCCGCGTCCGGCGCGACCGGCTACAACGTGCAGCGTTCGACGACCAGCGGCAGTGGCTTCACCACCATTGCCACTCCGACCGCGACTACTTACACGGATTCTTCTCTGGCCAATGGGACGACTTATTATTATGAGGTGAACGCAACGAACAGCTACGGCAATAGCGCCAATACAGCCCAGGTCAGCGCCACTCCGCTGGCGCCGCCGGCGACGCCTGCAGGATTGACGGCGGTGCCGGGGGGCGGCCTGGTCGTGTTGTCATGGAACGCCGCGGCGACCGCAAGCGGCTACAACCTGTTGCGCTCGACGAACAGCGGCAGCGGTTACGCCACCATTACCAGTCGGAGTTCGACCAATTACACGGACGCCGGCCTGACTCCGGGGAGGACGTATTACTATGAGGTGAACGCGACGAACATCGGCGGCACGAGCGCCAATTCGGCCTATGCCAGCGCCACCCCGACGCAGCCGCTGTCGCAGTACATGACCAACCTGTTTGGCGTCTTCAACAGCAGCGCCGACATCGCCACATGGGCAAATTCTGGTCAATCTACTGCGATCACTCCATCTTTTATAGCCGGTGACGCCCCTCCGGGCCAGACCCTTTCGACCGGGGCCTTGGGATTCACCGGCACCTATGGTCCTCTTAGCACTCATTCCTGGGGCGGACTCACGGGCACTTTCCCTACCGCCGATCTCAGCCACTACACCGCATTGGAGTTTGACTTCAAAGTGCTCAACAACTGTTGGGATCTCAATAGCCAAATCCAACAGTTGCAACCGGTTCTCGCGGATGGCGGCTCCGTCTATTTGCAATCGAGTGCAAACCCGGCAGTAAATGGGCCTATCAGCACCAACAACGGCTGGAGACACTTCTCCATTCCATTGTCCACCTTCGGCACCCCGTTGACTGGTATCAACAGAATGCACAATTACATATATGATGCCGATTACAGCACCGCCACGCTAATGACAGTTGAATTTTGCAATTTCATGTTCACCGGCCAAGCCGTCACGCCCCTTTTCTTCGGTTTAGCCAGCCATACCATCACTAATGGTACTCCCAGCGTGACGTTGACGGGCTCAGTGGGAAACAACAATCCCTATCTGCCCAGCGGCAGAGTTGTCACCGTGACCATCAATGGGACGCCTCAAACCACCACCATTTCCGATTCGACGGGGGATTTCAGCATCAATTACAACACTGCCAGCCTTCCGGCCAGCGGCACGCCCTATACCGTTACCTATTCGACTGCCAAGGACAATGTTTACTGGGGTGACGGAATCGATACGAGCACTACCTTGACCGTCAACTCGGTGTCGGCGCCACGCCCGCAAATTGGTGGCGTCAGTATCAGCAGCGGTCAGCTTATTTTCAGCTACCCGACTGTTTCCGGGCATAACTATCAGCTTCAGTACTGCACAGACCTCAGTTCGGGCTCATGGGTTCCGGTGGGCAGCTCGGTCTCCGGCACCGGCGCAACTGTTTGGGCGACCAACAGCATCGGATCAATGCAGCAGCAGTACTTCAGGCTGTACGTAACGCCCTGAACAGGTCTCCCGGATGCACTGGACTTCCGCTTTCGGGGAGGCCGAAGGCGGAACTGTTGCCGCGCGTCAGCCGGATACGTTGTTCCAACGTGACGACGGTCAATGTGATTGAAGAAATCAAGCATCTGCCGCGCGCGGAACAGTCGCGGGCGATTTAATTCGCGACATTCGACGCTGAAAGGGCGCTGGTTATGTGAAACGGGCTGTTGAGCCGCCGGCCGCTTGGGGTGTGAAAGGCGAGACCGATGCGGAAGCCGGCTTTTGCAGACGCGCCCGGAAGTCGGCCGCCCGTTCCAAAATGGCTTCGTGCGGCAGACCCGCCCCGGCATACACGGCGAATATGTTCTCGAACGGGGTCTCGGGAGAAACCGTATGCGAGGCTGCCATGATGCAGCCGCCGCCGCCGGCGGTCAGTTCGAGATATTGGCACCTCAACTTTACCACGCGCGAACCGGAGCGCGGAGCATCGCTCCGCGCAAACCAGGATTGGCGGCTTGCGGAGCAATGCTCCGCGTTCCCGAAGCCGCAAGCGGCGCCTCTTACCAGAGCCACCAATAGGCGGCCACAGTGAGGGCTACGATGCCCGCCAGGTGCAAACGCCAGTCAGAGAGACCTTGGAACGGGTTGATCGTCCCACCCCAGTTAACAGTGGTATGTTCGAGCTTCGCGGGGTCGGTCTTCTTCGTGAACGCCGAAACCGCAAAGAGGACGATCGTGACGATCAGCAGTCCCCAGGCCCCACGATAGGAATAGTTCAGGGTGATGTGGTGGTGGAGGATGGGGAAAATATTTGCCGCCTGCACCTTGTCCGGTATCAGTTCGTCAATGACGTAGATCGCGCATATCGCAATCCCGGTAAAGAAAGAGGCCGCGGCTCCCGTAAACGTCACCCGCTTGCTCAGAATGCCGAATGCGATGGCGGGGATGAGCGGCATGGTCAGATAGATTGACATGGTTTGCAGGTATTTGTAAATCCCTTGAGGCTGCCAGGCGATGACGGCTGCGGCGCCCGCGCCCAAAAACATGGCAACCGCGATC
>JBEKEJ010000083.1:0-12061 GCA_050013895.1 Verrucomicrobiota bacterium
TCGATCCCCCTGTCGGCGCTATACTTTCATCTGTTCAGCCCGGTTTCGCCGCTGGCGAACATGCTCGCCGTGCCGCTCGGCACGCTCGCGCTGATGAGCAATCTCGGCAGCCTCGTCTGCGGAAACTGGCTGCCGTGGGCAACGGAACTGTTCAATCATAGTGCCTGGTTTTTCATGGTGGCGATGACATGGGTGAGCGAATGGGCCACGAAAATCCCCGGCGCATTTATTTATGTGCCCGCCCCTTCGTGGTTCACCATCGCAATTTACTACGCCGCACTCGTCGGCGGGTTGAGCGGCTGGCTGTTCGCGCCCGCGCGCAGGCTCTGGAGCACGGCGATTTTGCTTCTGATTACCGCGCTTTATTTTTGGCGTTGGGAACACTCCCGCGTTGAAATCCAATTGACCGTGCTGCCGCTCAACGGCGGTCACGCCGTTTTCGTGGACGCCGCCGGGCAAAAGGACGACTGGCTGGTGAACTGCGGCGATGAAGATGCCGCGGAGCTCACCCTCAAACCATTTTTGCGCGCCCAAGGCGTGAACAAAATCCCGAGGCTCGTTTTGACGGAAGGCGATTCGCGGAACATCGGCGGCGCCGGGTCGCTTGACGAACATTTCGGAGTCGGTGAACTCGTCACCGGTCCCGTCCCTTTCCGCTCCAGCACCTACCGCAGCGTCGTCGCGGAATTTGAAAAACCACCGGCGCGGCGCCGAATCATGAACCGCGGCGACCGCGCCGGCTGCTGGCAGGTTTTGCATCCTGCCGCCGGGGAAAATTTCGCGCGTGCGGATGACGCGGCGCTCGTGCTGCCCGGAAATTTTTACGGCGCGCGTGTTTTGCTGCTGTCCGATCTGGGACGCAACGGGCAAAGCGCGTTGCTGGCGCGCACGAACGACCTGCGTGCCGATGTTGTCATCGCCGGTCTGCCGGACGAGGGCGAGCCGCTCTGCGACGCGCTGCTTGATGCGGTTCAACCGAAAGTCATCGTCATTGCCGACTCGGAATTCCCGGCGACGCGCCGCGCCGGCCGACTGCTTCACGAACGCCTCGGCCGGCGAAACATTCCTGCGATTTACACGCGCGCATCGGGTGCGGTGACAGTGGTCGCGCGGCCCGATGGCTGGGAGCTGCGGGCAATGGACGGGCAAAAATCCTGTAGCCGCGACTTTTAAGTCGCCCATCGGGCGTTTCGGTGCTTCCCGCGGGGAACGCAACCTGAAGGTTGCGGCTACAGGTTGCGATGACAGGTGACCGAAATGTATCGCGCCTGTGGGATCGGGAATTTTTTCACTTCGACGGTGACGCTTTGCGGTTTGAACCCGGACAGGAGCATATCCGCAATATCGGCGGCGACTTTTTCAATGAGTTTCCAGCTCCGGCCTTCGCCGAATTTCAACAGCCGCTGGCTGACGGCGAAATAATCAATCGTGTCGCGGATGTCATCGCTCCGGGCCGCCGCCGAAAAATCAAAGGCCATTTCCACCGTCAGCAGCAAACGCTGGGGTTTGGTGCGCTCCGCCGCCGGCACGCCAACGCGGTAAAACACCTCAAGATCAACGATGGAAATTCGGAACATTTACGATTTACGATTTTTGGTTGGGGGAAGCACACGCGCCCTCGCGTGTTGCCGACGACGCCCCGTCGTTGGCGGTTCCATCGGCGGTTGGCGAGGCGTCAACCGCCGCGCCCGAGGCGGGCGCGCTCCCCGTTCCAAAACCGCTTCAAGCAGAATCCTCGTCGGCGTGTTGAGCGGCATTTTGGCGGCGGCCGCGGGCGCGACCCATCGGGACTCGCGGGCTTCGTCGTTGAGCTTCACCTGCGATTTCCCTTTGCAGCGGCACGTGTAATTCAGCAGGACGAAATGGGCGTCGCGGTAAAATTCCTTTGAGTGGATGCAATCCTGCACGAGCACGAATTCGATGCCGGTCACGTCGAGATTGGTTTCCTCCCTGATTTCGCGGCGGAGGGCGGCCCCGGAAGTTTCGCCCCATTTGATTTTGCCGCCGGGGATGCCCCAGAGATTCGACCATTTGTGCGTGCGAATCATCAGCACCTCGCCCGCGCCGTTGAAAATCAGCGCCCCGACGGTCGCCAGTGGCGGATGCGTGTCTTCGAACTTTCCCGGCGCCCGTTTGAGGCGGAGGCGGTTCTGCTCCAGCACACCGCGCAATTCCCCGAGGTGTTCGACAACCAGATCCGGTTTCGCTGCGCGCAATTGTTCCAGCGTGTTGTAGCCGGTGAGCACGGCGCACGAGTGGACCCCGCCGTGCCGCGCCGCCTCGATGTCGTGCTGCATGTCGCCGATGAAAAGCGTCTCGTCCGGCCGGAGATGGTTTTCGGCGAGGATTTCGCGGATTTTTTTCCGTTTGTCCCGAACGCCGGTGTAAGGCTTGTCGAGAAAGGCGTCGAAACCGGTAACCCGGCATTGCGCGGTGAAGTGCTCGTTGTGAACGGTGCTCAACAGGAACGTGCGCAGTTTTTTGGCGCGGCAAAATTCGAGAAATTCGCGGGCGTAGGGCAGTTCGCAGACCGAATCCTGGGCCAGCCGGTAACTGGCATGGAACCATTCCTCGAGCTGCGGCATCGGCACGTGCGGCGTGTGGCGGTCATAGAAATTTGTGAACGGCAAGGAAAACTCCGCGCGGAATTCGTCGAGCGTCATTTCGGGGCGGCCCGCCTGCGCGAGGACAAAATTCGACGCCTTCAAAACGGCGGGCAAATCGTCCACCAGCGTGCCCGACCAGTCGAAGATGACGTTGCGAATCACGCGCACAGTTTAACAAAGGGAAGATTTGAGGCAACAGAATCAGATTCCTGGTTGCACTGGACGCGGGCAATTTGCATAACAACGTTATCCAACTATAATGGATACAAGCATGAGCCGATTAATGCCAGCCTTGCGGCATTCATCAACCCGGCGGCCGCCCGACGACGGCTTCACGTTGATCGAACTCCTCGTCGTGATCGGCATCATCGCGATCCTGGCGGCCCTCTTGTTGCCGGCCCTGGACAAGGCGAAATTCAAGGCGCAGGGACTGCAATGCATGTCCAATCACCGGCAGCTGTGCCTGGCCTGGAAGATGTTTTCGGATGACAACGAGGACGAGTTGTTGTTTGCCAGCGAAGACCCGTACAACCCTCCGACGGCCAATGGCGCATGGATTACCGGGATGCTCGACTTCAATCCCGCCAACCAATCGAATTGGGACCCTTCGCTCACGATTGAGCGCAGCCCGATGTGGCCCTATTGCGGCCACAGTCTGGCGATCTGGAAATGCCCGTCGGACACCTCGTTCGTGCTGGTCAACGGGAAACAATTACCGCGCGTTCGCAGCATGTCCATGAACGTCTATCTCGGCGGCTGGGGAGGCACTTACGGCGGCTGGCCCTGGAACGGTTTCAAGCTTTACCTGAAACAAACTGATTTGATCAATCCTGGTCCCTCCGACGTTTTCGTGTTTCTCGACATGCGCCAGGACAGCATTGACATGGGCAATTTCGCCGCCGATATGGCCGGCTGGCCGGATCAGCCGGCGAGCTACGGTTTCTTTGATTTGCCCGGCTTTTATCACCACCTGGCGTGCGGTTTCTCGTTCGCCGACGGTCATTCCGAGATGCGGCGCTGGCGCGATGACCGCACCATGCCGGTGCTCGTGCCCGAAGGTTTCGTCAACGACCAATTCGCGTCGCCAAACAATCCCGACGTCGCCTGGCTTCAGGAAAGGGCCACCCGCCCCAAGCAATGAAGCCTTCGCGTGACGGCGGCTGAATTCCATTATCTGTGAAAATATTCCAGCGCAAAGGCGCGGAGAACGCAGAGTTTCGCAGAGTTTAATTGCCTCCGCGGTCCTCCGCGTCCTGTGCCTCTCTGCGTTTAGGCTTTCAGAGGTTTGGTTACTGTCATGGCCGCGCCAAGTAATCCGCGGTTAAACTCTTTGAAAAGTTCTTTGTGTTCTTTACGCGCTTTTGTGGTTAAAAATCCGGCGCAATGCTCATCGCGTTTCACAAGCCTTACGGCGTCATTTCGCAGTTCACCGGCGACGGCTCGCCGAACCGGACGCTGGCGGACTTTGGGTTTCCGAAGAACGTTTATGCCATCGGCCGGCTGGACGCCGATTCCGAAGGCCTGCTGCTCTTGAGCGACGAACCGGAATGGAACGAACGCCTGCTGCACCCGCGCCACGCCCACGAACGCGAGTATTGGGCGCAGGTGGAGCGCATCCCGACGCCGGGGGCGTTGAAAAGACTGGCGCGCGGCGTCTTGATTCAAGGACACAAAACCCTGCCCTGCTGCGCGTGGTTGCTGGAGCCTCAGCCGGAGGTTGTAGCGTCGAGCCTGCGGCTCGAACCAATCGGCGCACAGCGCCGACACTACACGGCGGCGCTCTGCCGAGACGCCGCCACGCCAAAACTCCCGCCGCGCGACCCGCCCATCCGGTTCCGCAAGAGCGTTCCTGATTGCTGGATCGGGCTGGAACTGATCGAGGGTAAAAACCGCCAGGTGCGGCGTATGACCGCTGCCATCGGGCATCCGACCTTGCGATTAATGCGCGTGCGGATCGGAAATTTCCGGCTCGGCGATTTGCCGGCGGGGCAATGGCGGAGTCTCACGGCAATGGAACGCGCTTCCATTGCGGGTCCGCATCCGTGGCGGTGATGCGCCCGCAGGCCAATGGCCGAAATTGGGCCTCCCGCCAAAGCGCTGCGCCGGAAATGGATGCATTGCTCTACTTCTGACCGTTTGTGGTTCTAAAAACTGAGATCCAGCGCCTCAAACCATTTCCGTTCTCCTCAAAGCGCACGTAAAGTAATTGTAACTTGGCGGGTTCAGATGTGTTGGGAGCATCCATAAACCCGACAGCCATAACCCGATGAACGGAATATGAATTTGTTTTCAATTCGCGTGGCGGCCATTTGCCTGCTGCTTCCCACTTTCCAAACCTTGGCCTCGGTGCTTTACGTTGACGTGAACAGCACCAATCCCGTGCCGCAATACGCCGATTGGGCCACCGCAGCGACGAACATCCAGGATGCGATTGATGCGTCGAGCGACGGCGACCAGATTTGGGTGACCAATGGGATTTACCAAACCGGCGGCAAAGTCATGGCGGGCGATTTGACCAACCGCGTCGCCCTGAACAAGGCCGTGACGGTGCAAAGTGTCAACGGCCCGTTTGTGACCATCATTCAAGGCGCAGGCGCGACCAATGGCTCAGCGGCGGTGCGCTGTGCCTGGTTGACGAACAACGCCGCATTGATCGGATTCACGCTGCAAGGGGGTGCGACACGCGCCCAATTCTCTATTGCCTTGGCAGGCGGCGGTGGCGTTTGGTGTGCCTCCTCGAATGCCATCGTGGCCAACTGCGTCATCACCGCCAACACGGCTTACCGTTATGGCGGCGGCGCCTATGGAGGAAAGCTGAATAACTGCGTGATCAGTTCCAACAGCACCGTTTTATTGGCCGGCGATGGAGCGTGCAATGCGACTTTGCAGAATTGCACCGTGATCAACAATGCCAGCTACGGAATTTATCAGACGGCACCCAACCTGGCCTGCGCCACGAACTGCATCGTCTATTTTAACGGAACCGCCAATTACGGCGGCACCCCGGCGTTTTCATACTGTTGCACCATCCCCGCATTGGTCGGAGCCGGCAATTTTACTAACGCCCCGCAGCTTTTTGCGGACGGCATTCATCTCACCGGCACGTCGCCATGCATCGGCGCCGGGACCAATCTTGTGACCGGCACGGATATTTTCGGCAAAGCCTGGGCCAATCCGCCGTCCGTCGGCTGCGCCGAGTGCGATCACTTGCCATTGATCACGAATCCGAGAATTCAGCTGACCAGTGATCCCGTCGGCTTTGTCCTCGGCGGGGTTACCATCGGCGGCTATCCGCTGTTCGCCTGCTGGTGGCTCAAGGATGGCGTGCCGCTCGAGGACAACGGATATTTCAGTTTCACCCAAACGACAAATCTGGTCGCCACCGGCGTGAGCTTCGCCGATGCCGGGAATTATCAACTCGTTGTCAGCAACGCGTTTGGTGTCGTTACCAGCGCCGTGGTCCAACTGGTCGTTCATTGTGTGGACGTGGCCGGCACGAATCCGGTTCCGCCTTATCTGACTTGGACCACCGCGGCGACGAACATTCAGGATGCCATTACGGCGTCTGTGGCGGGAGATGTTGTGCTGGTGACGAACGGCGTTTATGCCGGCGGCGGCAAGACGATGGACGGCGTGATCACCAACCGCGTCTCGGTGGATAAGGCAATCATTGTGCAAGGTGTGAATGGGTCAGACGCCACCGTCATTCAAGGCGCGTGGGATCCGGTCTCCGTCAACGGTCCCGGCGCCGTGCGCTGTGCGTGGCTGACGAACGGCGCGACGTTGAGCGGCTTCACTCTGCGCGGCGGCGCGACTGCAAGCGGCGGAAGTGGCGGCGGGGTTTGGGGCAATTCAAACAACGCGGCGTTGTTCAACTGCATCATCGCCACGAATTCGGCCGGGGGCTCTGGGGGAGGCGCCTATCGGGTCAGGTTGAAATCCTGCGTGTTAATCGGAAACAGCGCTTCAGGAAGTGGGGGAGGGGCTGAATCGTGCAACTTGGAGAGATGCACGGTCACGGGGAATTCAGCAAACGACCACGCTGGAGGAGGAGGAGGAGCGGATAATTGCGTATCAATGTGTTGCGCTTTCACGAGGAACTTCGCCTACTCTGCCGGAGGCGCGGCCTACGGGGGGACGCTTGTAAACTGCACCCTAGTCACAACGCGAATAGCGGATGGGGCGGAGTGGCGACGAGTGCTGCTTTGACCAACTGCATCGTCTATGGAAACATTCATGGCGGATCGGGTCCGACCAATTACGATTCCTGCACCTTCAGTTATTCGGACACCGATCCCTTACCGGCGGGCGTTGGGAACATCGATGTGGATCCGCAAGTGCTTGCCGATGGCGTTCATCTGGCACCCACATCGCTGTGCATTGGCGCCGGGACTGCGGGCGTATTGGCCGGCACCGATATTGACGGCCAGCCGTGGAACATTCCGCCGGCCATCGGTTGTGATGAATGGCAGCCCGCGCCCTTAATCGGCGCGCAACCCACTTGTCAAATCAATTCGCCGCTGCATGGGTTGACATTCAACGTCGTGGTCGCCGGGCAAACCCCCTTCAGTTATTTCTGGAGCAAGGACGGCTTAGCGATTCAAAACGACGGACACTACAGCAACTCCGGAGCCCCCAGCTTGGTTGTGAATCATTTCGGTCCCGATGACGCCGGCCTTTATCAAGTCGTGGTGACCAATGCATTCGGCATTGTTACCAGCGCCGTGGCGCAAGTGGTGATCCATGTGGTTGACGCGGCGGGCGCGAAGCCCATTCCCCCCTACTCCACCTGGGCAACGGCTGCCACAAACATTCAAGACGCAATCAACATTGCAGTCGGCGGGGACATTGTGCTGGTGACGAATGGCACTTATGCAACGGGCGGCAAAGTCATGGAGGGCGATTTAACCAACCGCGTGGCGCTGGACAAGCCCGTGTTCGTCACGAGCGTGAATGGTTTCGCCGAAACCGTGATTCAAGGCGCTTGGGACCCGGTTTCCACGAACGGTCCCGGCGCGGTGCGTTGCGCCTGGCTGGCCAGCGGCGCAGTGTTGAATGGATTCACGTTGGAAAACGGCGTGACGCGTTCGACCGGCGATCCCAGCGGCGGCGGACCATTGGAAAGTGGTGGCGGCGTCTGGTGCGTGGACACGAATTACGACGTCGTTGTGTCCAACTGCGTTCTCACCAACGACACCGCGATTTACGGCGGCGGCGTTGCATACGGAGCGTTGAACAATTCCCTGGTCATCGGCAATCTGGCGACGGAGGGTGGAGGCGCATATTACGCCACATTGAACAACTGCACGGTGGTCAACAATCGCTGCGCAGCGCTGCTCCCCGGCCCCATCTGGAAAGACGGCGGGGGGACGCACAATTGCACGGTACGAAACTGCATTGTGTTGAATAACTCCGCTGGTTGGCCTTTCCCCACCAGCATGGACAACTACTATATACAACCTGACTTTCCGGCGCGCTTTTCCTATTCCTGCACTTACCCGTTGGCAAGCGGGACCGGCAATATAGACGGAAACGGCGCGGAGCCCCGGTTTTTGGACCTGTTCCACATCGCGACCACTTCACCCTGCCGCGGCGCCGGTAGCGCGCTCTACGCGAAAGGCACCGATTTGGACGGCGAGGCGTGGACCAATCCGCCTTCGATGGGCTGTGATGAAGTGGCGGTTTCCAATCTTGTCGGGCCATTGTTGGTGAACCTGCTCGCCTCCCAAACCAATCTGCTGGTGAGCCCGCCCGGTGTTGTTCCTCCCCATACTGGATTGTTCCAAGGCGTCATTACGGGCAGCGCATCGGATGTGACGTGGTTGTTTGGCGACGGACCAGTTGTCACCAACCTGGGCGCTAGCACGGGTCACCAGTGGACCAATACCGGCGACTACACTGTTGTCTTTACGGCTTACAACAATGACAATCCCAGCGGCGTTTCCACCAACACCATTGTCCACGTGTTTCTGCCGGACGTGCCGCAATTGCAACCGCCTGTGTGGCTCACCAATGGATTACAATTCCAATTCGCCGGGCAGTCGAACGCGAATTATACCATCCAATACGCTACGAACCTTGCGCCTCCGGTCACGTGGCAAACCTTGCAGACAATCAGCGACAACACCGAAGGCACCATCCAAATCAATGACTCCGCGTGCACAAACACGGCGCGGTTTTATCGGGTGCTGGCAGAATAAGGCCTTGAATCAATTAATCTCCCGCGCTTGGCAGGCGAAGGTGCCTGTGCCAAGCTCTGCGCGTGGCTCACATCAAATTCGGCACGGACGGCTGGCGCGCGGTCATCGCGGAGGATTTCAACTTCGCCAACATCGCGCGCGTCGCCCAAGCCGCCGCCGACTATTGGAAGTCCGAAGTCCAGAATCCAAAGTCCAAACTCTTCGGATATGAGTTGAAAGTTGTCGTCGGTTATGACCGCCGGTTTTTCTCAGACCGCTTCGCCCAAACCGCCGCCGAAGTCCTCGCCGGCAACGGTTTTCAAGTCATACTGACCCCGGATCCGACGCCCACGCCCTCGGTTTCCTTTGCCGTCAAAAACCTGCGCGCGGTCGGCGGCGTGATGATTACCGCCAGCCACAATCCGCCGATCTTCAACGGCTTCAAACTCAAATCGTATTATGGCGGCTCCAGCGATTCCGGGACCTGCCAGACCGTCGAGAGTTTTTTGGACAAAAATCCGCCTGCACTCCGCACTCCGCATTCCGCACTCCGAATATCGGTCCGGGACGTCCGCCCCGCACATTACGCCGCGCTGAAGCGGCTCGTGGATTTCAAACTGATTGCAAAATCTAAATTGCGTTTCGCCCACGACGCGTTGTTCGGCGTCGGCGCCGGCTGCTTCGAGCAATTGCTCGCGGGCACGACATGCAAAGTCACCACGCTCAACGGGCGGCACGACGTGCTGTTCGGCGGGATCAATCCCGAACCCATCGAGATAAATTACGGGCCGAGTCAAAAATTTCTGCGCGCGCATCCGCATGACCTTTGCCTCGTGACGGACGGCGACGCCGACCGCGTCGGCGGCATGGACGGCCGCGGCAACGCCCTCACGACGCACCAGATCATCTGTTTGCTGTTGCATCACCTCATCGTCAATCGGAGAGGCGAGTTACACGAGCCCGATAATAATTTGGGCGGAGCAATTACAGGGACTCGTGTAACTCGCCCCTCCGAAAGGAGAGTGGTCAAAGCGCTCACGACGACTTCGATGGTGGACAAGATGTGCGCGGCGTATGGCCTGCCATTGGTCGAGACCGGCGTGGGATTCAAATACATTTGCGCCGAGATGCTCAAGGGCGGCGTGCTGCTGGGCGCGGAGGAAAGCGGCGGCATCGGTTTCCCCGGCCACATTCCCGAACGCGACGGCATCGCCGCCGGGCTGATGCTGCTGGAATTGCTCGCAACCGAACGCGTGCCGGTGAACAAGCTGCTGGCGAGACTGGAGAAACAATTCGGTCCGCACCGTTACGGCCGGATTGACACGCATTTTCCGCTTGAGAAACGCGCGGCGCTGATGGAATGCCTCCAAAGAAATCCGCCGGCGAAATTGTTGCGCTCGCCACTCGCCGGCATGAAGACCTTTGACGGCGTAAAATTCATCGCGCGGGACACTTCCTGGCTTATGTTGCGCGGTTCGGGCACGGAACCCATGCTGCGGATTTACGCCGAGGCGAAATCGGACGCGGACGTCCGGAAATTGCTGCGCCTGGGCGTGGTGTTGGCTCGAAATTGAGTTGGCGGCGCGGTGGTGTCCTGATTTGTCGGAGCGCGGAGCATTGCTCCGCGTGTTACGGCGGATCCGGGAATTCCCGGAGCAATGCTCCGCGCTCCACCCGCTCAAACTCAGACACCGCCGGCGAGCCGGGAGATTGAATATCAGGACAATCAGCATATCCTTCATTGAAATGCGGCACGAACCCGACAAGAGCAACCTCGAAATCTGCGACCCGTGGATCCGGAAATTCCTCGCGCATCTGGCGACGGACCGCGGCGCGTCGGTTTATACGCAGCGGAATTATCGCGACGCGCTCGACGAATTTGCCCGCTGGCACCACGAGGAACGCGCACAACCGCCTGTGTGGGACAAACTTCAACGCGATGACTTTCGGAATTATCTGCGGTTTCTGGGCCGCAACCATCTGGGTCGTGCGGCGACGCAGCTCCGGTTTTCCGCGTTGCGGACGTTTTACAAATTCCTGATCCGGCACGGTGCGCTTGGGACTTCGCCGGTCAAAAATCTCGCCCTGCCGAAACCGGCCCGGCGCCTGCCGAAATACCTGACGCGCCAACAGATTCTGGATTTGCTCGCCGCTCCGGTGAAATGGCTCGAAACGCAGAGGCAAAGGAAAGGGCCGGGCCGCCCGGTTTCCGCGGCGGTTTGCCTGCGCGATCTGGCGGCGCTGGAAACGATTTATTCCTGCGGCCTGCGCGTGAGCGAACTGTGCGGCCTGCGCGTCGAGGACGTTGACCGGCGCGAGCAGCTTGTGCGCGTGCGCGGCAAAGGCAAAAAGGAACGGCTCGTGCCGATTGGCGCGCCGGCGTTGCGGGCCATTCAAAATTACTGGCGCGCGCTCAGACAGCCGCCGTCCGGAGTGTCACCGGTCTTTTCTGCCGAAACAAAAAACCGCGCGCCGCTCCAACCGGTCCAGCTTTCACGGCGGCTCAAGCAATATCTGGTCATTGCCGGACTGGATCCGGGCCTGACCCCGCACAAGCTGCGGCACAGTTACGCCACGCACCTGCTCGACGCGGGCGCGGATTTGCGGAGCGTGCAGGAACTGCTCGGCCACGCGCACCTCATCACGACGCAGGTTTATACGCACGTGACGACGGAGCGGTTGAAGCAGGCTTACGATGCGGCGCATCCGCGCGCATGAAAGGCGTCAAAGTATGACGGCCCGATAGAATCGGCTCGATGCATTTCCCGCCCCCTGGTCCGATATCGTGATATTTCCGTTTGCATCTGCCGTGGCGCTGCCCAGGGTTTGCCATTGCGGCGGATTCAGTGATGGTGTGAACTGCACCTGACAAACTGAGCCGGGCGCGGCGCGAAAATGAAGGTTCATCGTCCCTCGAACCGGCGAGGTCAGCACCAACGCGGACAGCGCCTGCGGTTTGAAATAGAGCACGCTGGACGAAGCGCTTTCGATGCCTTCGGCATTGTAAGCCGTCAGATAAAAGAAATAATTCGAATATGCGAGCAGGTTGAAGAGCGTGACCGCATTGACCATTCCCAAATCCTGACGATTAGTTGTCGAGCCGGTGACTCCGTAATACAGCGCATAGCCCGCAATCGAACCGCCCTGACCCGCGTCCCATGCCAGCGTGAAAGGGCTGGCAGGCGGGGCAACCGCACCTTCAAGGCGCGCGAACTCCGGTAACATCAACAGCGCACTCACCAGGAAGATTCTCGCAATTCTCGCGATTGAAAAAAT
>JBEKEJ010000084.1:0-18808 GCA_050013895.1 Verrucomicrobiota bacterium
CCGGGAATGCCGGACGATTTGAAGCCGCAGCTCGACGAAATTGTCGGCTATTTGAAGGCGGCGGGTGTCGCCTCGTTTTGCCGCGAGGGCGTGGAAGCGGATGATTACATCGCGTGCCTGGCGCGGCGCGCGGCGGAGGCGGGCATGACGGTGGTCATTGCCAGCGCCGACAAGGATTTTATGCAGTTGGTGTCGGCGCGGATTGGATTGTTGAATCCGAACGACAAAAGCAAAACGGTATGGACGGACGGACAGGTCCGGGCCAGGAGCGGGGTGGAGCCGTCGCAGGTTTTGGACTGGCTGAGTTTGACCGGCGACAGCGTGGACAACATTCCGGGCGTGCCCGGAGTGGGGCCGAAGACCGCCGCTGAATTGCTGAAACAATTTGGGTCCGTCGGGCAATTGTATGCGCGGCTGGACGGGGTGAAGTCGGAAAAATTGCGGGCGGCGTTGCGCGCCGCGGCGGGCGTGGTCCGGCGCAACCGGGAACTGGTGCGGTTGCGGGACGATCTGCCTTGCGAATTTTTGCCGGATGAACTGGCGGAAAAACCGGCCGATGCCGGGCGGTTGCGCGAGTTGTATCAGCGCTGGGGCTTTAAAGGGATGCTCGCGGCGCTGGAAAAGTCGCCGCGCGAACAGCAGACAGTTTTGATTTAGAAACATGAATTTGAAAAGCCGGATGGTGAATTCGTCCGCGGCGAGCGGTTGCCCGCCGCCACGGTCGCGTTTTGCCGAAGTAATTTTTGGACAAACCCGCCCGGTGTGTCTAAACTGGGAAAAATCTTTTATGTCGTTGCTGTCATTCACCCGCAAGACCGCCGTTTGCTTTTGCTGGGGGTTGGCCCTTGCGCTGCCCGCCGCCGTTTTGGGCCAGACCAATTATTACTCCACCAATGGAACCGAATACGCGCTCATCGGTTCCCTGCCGGGCGACCAGGTTTGGCCTGACGCGGCGGTCACGCCCAACGGCGGATTCGTCGTGTGGCAGGACAATGCCACCGATGGCAACGGCTGGGGCGTGAGCGCGCGGCGGCTGGACGGCACCCTGTCCGGCGCCCTGAGCCCGTTTCGCGTGAACGTTCAGGGCACGAACGATCAGCAAAATCCGCGCGTGGCCTTGCTCAAAAATGGCGGCGCGGCTTTTGCGTGGCAGGGCGGCAAGGAAGGCTACCAGCATATCTATGCGCGATTTCTCAATCCCACCAACACGTTTTTGACCAGCACCGACCTGGTGGTCAACACGTTCACAAATAATTTCCAGATCAACCCGGCCGTGGCCGTGCTCAACAACAGCAACGTGGTGGTGGTGTGGGGCAGCTTCGATCAGGCCGGGTCCAGCAGCCTGCAGGACGTTTATGGCCAGATTCTCTCGCCGGCGGGCCAAAAAGTCGGCGGCGAGTTTTTGATCAACCAATTCACCTCCTACAACCAGCGGACGCCAACTGTCGCGGCGTTGCCCAATGGTGGCTTCGTCGTCGCCTGGGTCTCCGAGCAGGAACGCGTTGCCGGCGCGCCCGGTCCGGCTCCGGCGTTGGCCAGCCAGATGGCTTATCCCAGCGTGGACATTTACGCGCGGCTGTACGGCAGCAACGGCGCGGCGCAGGGCGGTGAGTTTCTGGTGAACGCGGATGCCAACCCCTGCGCAAACCCCAGTGTGGCCGCGGCGGCGGACGGCAGTTTCACGGTGGCTTGGGGAGCGCGCGACATGGCCAATTTGACCAATGGATGGGACATTTATGCGCGCCCCTTTTCCAGCGCCGGCGCCGGCGGCGCGGTCGTGCGCGTGAATTCATTCCTTTACGGCGACCAATACGCGCCGCGCATCAGCGCCATTGGGGGGGATTATTTGATTGTCTGGACGAGTTTGGGGCAGGATGGATCGCGCGAGGGCGTGTATGGCCAGTTCATGCATGAGGACGGCTCGCTGGTGCGCGGCGAATTCCGCGTGAACAGCACCACCGTCAGCCAGCAGATGCAGCCGGCGGTGGCCTCGGATGGCGCTGAACAATTTCTGGTGGTTTGGACCAGTTTCACCGGCCTGTCCGCCGGCTTTGATTTGTCTGCCCAGCGTTACCTCAATGTGGCGGCGCTCCTGCCGCCGATTGACACTTTGTATGTGTATGCGCCCTTCGTCCTGAGCAACGGCGTTTATCAGCCGCAGTTGCAGGTTTCCTGGCCGCCATTGCTCGGCATCTCGGTTTCCAACTACGAGGTTTATGCGGATGGCGCGACCACGCCGATGGCCGTTACCGCGAGCAACGTCTGGACCATGACGGCGGCGAACGGCCTGACCACCAACAGCACGCACTCATTTGCGGTGGATTATGTGACGACGGATGGGCGGCGTTCACCGATTTCCCCGTCGGCCAGCGGCTCCACCTGGAGCGGCTTGAACTGGAATGCCATTCCTTACGAGTGGATGGCGGAGTTTTTCGGCGGATATTACAGCGGCTCGTATCATGCAAATTACTGGCCGTCTCCCAATGCGCCGCTGGTTCCCGGCGGGCCAACCCTCCTGCAAGTGTTCCTGAGCGGCGGCAATCCGTTGGATTCCAGCACTTGGTTGCAAACGGCATTGACCAAAACGTCACAGGGATTGTTCCTGAGTTGGAACACCCAGCCGGGATTCACCTATCAGGTGCAGGTGTCCACGAATTTCACCTCCTGGAGCAACCTGGGATCGCCGCGGTTCGCGGCTGGGAACAGCGATTCAATTTATGTCGGGAGCGGCGGGGTGGGTTACTACCGCATCCTGCTCCTGCGCCAATGAAATTTTGTATGCGGCAAATGATTAAAAAAGTTTTGTGGATTGGCCTGCTGGTGTTTGGGACACAGGCCGCCTGGGCCTTTTCATTGCTCGGACCGGTTCGCAATGGCGGCGACGCCTGGCAGTTGACGCTCATCGGCTACGATCCGCTCACGCTCAGCGCGGCGCCGCCGTTTTTCATTGATCCGCTCTTGACGGGGCCGAAGAATTTGGGCGAGGAATACCGCCGCAACACGCCGGTCGTGTATTACGCTGCCAACGCCAATTTCCTCGATTACTTCGGTTCCAATGGCGTGGTGGCCTTGGACGGCGCCTTTGCCATCCTGAATAATGTCTTTACCAATGAGAACGGCATACCTCTGACCAACGGCGTGGATAGCTATAGCCCCGGCTTAACGGGATTTTCCTTGAATTCAATTGGGATGAATTATCAGGCGCAAGGGTTGGGTTTGCTGGATCTCAAATCAACGACACTGTCCTTGATGACGGAGCAATTGGGGCTGGCCGACGCGGTTCGTTATACCTGGGCGCTGCATGATCGCAACCCTGTTCCGGGATCTCCATGCCCGAACGAGTATTATCTGGTTATCGAGAGGAATTTTGACTTTATCGCCAGCCCGCTCAACCAGCTTCAATCCTCATTCTACGTGAATGGCGAACTTTACACCTATTCCATTTATGAAAACTGCGGCGCTCCCGGAGCAAGCCCGCCGGATGCGGATGCGCTTGAGTTTGCCACGGACCCTTTGTTTGACAATCCACCGGTCGCATCGGGTTTTGGCGAGGACCCTTTGCTTGTCGGCGAGTTTTACACGGGTTTGAGCCGGGACGACGTGGCCGGGCTGCGTTATCTTTTGACCACAAACAACATGAATACCGAGTCCCCGGCGACAGGAACTCTGCTGGAAAATACCAGTAACCCGACGACTCTGCTTACGACCTCCGACTTGGGCGCGCTCGTGGCCTTCGCCCCCAGCAACAGTCCGGCTGTCTTGACGGCCCAGTTTCCGGGGGTGGTGATTGCCAGTTCCACCAGCTATTTCACCAACATCAGCACCCCCAACATCATTACTATTGCCACCAACTATTATGGCGAGCCGGCCGGCACCCCGCCGCATATCATCACCATAACCAATGGTGTCACGTGGTCAATCGTGCAGCGCTTCGTCACCACCTTTGCCAATGTCGTTACCAATAGCTATTATAGCACCAACAGCACCGCCACGCTGCTGACCACGACGTTTGGCGCCCAAATCGGCGCCCCGGTCGGCAGCCCGTTTGTCACCAAGACCACCGCCAAGAACATCACTTTGACCAACACCCCTACCGGGGATTACTACGTCGTTCCCGCCGGCTCGTGCGGTTTGACGGTCGTTCACGTCTGGCAGACCAATGTGGTTTACACCACCAACGTGATTACGTCTGCCGTCAACCCGGATGGCTCCTCCACCACGATCAGCCTGGTGACCCATTACACCAATCATATCCTCGAAGTGCAGCCCTGCAATTTCGCCCCCAGCCCGACCGCCTTGTATCAGGGCATCGGCCGAATGCAATTTGTCCGCGCCAATTACGATTCGCTGCTCGGCCAGTTTTTCCAGCCTCTCACCAATACTTATTCGATGGTCTCAGTGACCAACAGCAGACCCGGCCCGCTGACATTTCAGCGCGTGGTGACCACGCCGGATTTCCTGTTTACCGCGCAGGATTTAGGTGCCAGCGGAGGCGTTCCTGCCCCCTTGAGTTTTTCGCGCAACGTCACTTTCGACCAGGGCAACATCTATCCCGGTCTGGCCGGCCCCGGCGTCATCAATCCGCCATCCACCATCGCGTTCACCAAAATTGGACCTTCCTATATTAACCTGGGTCCCGCCTTCCTGAACGGGCCGTTAGGGTATATAGGACGGCAATTTCTTTGGGGCTCATTTGATGGCACAACCAATGATCCGGTGGTATATCCCAACGGCACCAGCATCGCGAACCTGGCCGCCGAGGTGCTCATCCAGATTTACCCGGCCAGTTTGCCAAATGGCACAAATGGCGTAGGTTACAATGTGCCGCTTTCCGCCACGGGCGGGCAGTCGCCCAATACTTGGGCGCTGGCGCAAGGTTCGGCGGCGTTGCCGGGGAATTTGTCCTTGTCGGCCGGCGGAACGCTTTATAGTTCCGACCCGCTGGGTGTTCCCGTCCCGCTGGTGGCGCCAGCCGGAACCTATTATTTTACGATACAAATGACCGATGCCGCCAACCGGTCGGTGGCCGTGAATTATGCGATTACGATCAATTGACCGAAGATGTTTATGAAATCAGTTTTTCCCCAAATGACCGGATGGCTGGGCGCAAAATCATGGGCACTGCTGCTTCCGCTCGGCTTGACCCTGTCGCCCTTGGCGGTGACGGGGCAAACCTTATCCACCTACACCAATCTTGGCAACATCATCTTTTTAGGCCCGTCCGTCATCGGCAATACCGTTCCCTTTCCGCCGAACATTGACGCGACCAATTTCGTCAACAAAGGCTTGGTGGAAATACTGGTTGCTCCGCTTCCCTATGCGACGTCGCATACCCTTAACTTCACCAACACTGGCGAAATGCTTGGAGCGATTGGCTGGGAGTTTGATTATGGCCCGCTTTCCAGCGGCGGACGCGGCATGGCGGCCAGTTTTTACAATGGCAACTACAATCCCTCCAGCACCCCTGTGAGCGGACTGATTGAATCGGTGAGTGGCCTCTTGCCCAACCCGATATTGTCCATCTTTACTGGTTATCAAGGGTATTTGTGGGTGTCGGCGACCAATATCATCAATAAAGGCTACCTGGCGGCGGATGCCGCCAGTGAAATCAAACTGGCCGGCACGAATGTGGACCTTTCCCGCAGCTTTGTGCAAATCGCGCCGATCCCCGGACTTGGCAGCTTCAATGGCCTTCCCGCCATCACGAATTTTACTCCCGATACCGCCATCTACGACGAGTATTGGGCGCAGACCAACGGAAGCCGTATCGACAGCGGGGCGATCTGGAACGGGACATTTGCGGCTTCAGCGCCATTCACTGCGACGGCTCCGTGCGCGCTGACGATTCTGGGAAATCAAATCGCCTTTAACCCCACCAAGGCCGATTCCATGAGTTACCCGGTAGGCCTTTTGTCCCTGACGGTCACGAATATGGATGGCTCAACGACAAATGTCCTGATTGCCACGAATGTCATCTATCAAGCGGCGTTCGTGAACGTCACGGACCCGAATATAACCGGAACCATCGGTTTCACGCCCAGTACGACCCTTTCAAATAATTTTCAGACCGTCTCCGTGGAGTTCCAGTCCTCCTTCGGAAACACGCTGTTCGTCATAGATACGCTGGCGTCCGACCCCGGCAGGGGACTGCTCGCAAACAGTGTTATTAGCCCCGCCGCCCTTTGCAGTGGCAAGACCTATCGGCCGACCAATTATATCGTGTCGCGGGTTCTGATTGGCGCCATCGGCACGCCCGGCGCCGGGGTGCCGGCCACCAACTTTTTTTACCAAACCGGTTGGAGCAATCGAGTGGTTACTGCCCCCTCAGCCGCCTATTCCTGTTTTGTGGACAATGAGGCTTCGGAGCCGCCGTCCAATCCGGGCGATCCCACCAGCGTTGCCTCCTCGGTGACCAATTTGCCGGGGCGGATCCGCATCTCTTCCGCCAATTTGAATCTCAATAACACGCAAATACGGGCAGAGGGGGAGGTTGTGGTGCAAACGGATCACCTGGTCAGCAGCCAGAATGCCAGCGTGGATTGTGAGAATCTGAGTTATAATCTCGGCTCGACCAACGGCCGTCTGCACGTCGCCAATCTCGCGCTCCCGTCGCTTCCCCGGTTCAGGGGAACCGTTTCCATGTGGAGCGCCGTTTGGAGCAATACGGCCTCGGTCGTGACCACCAATTACATGATAAATCCCGATGGCAGTGTTACGAACGCCTTTTTGACCAATACCGTTCAAATCGGTCTCGCTGCTACGTTGGTGGATGCCGGCCAGCTTGTCGGTGAGGTGCCGGTGACGGTTTTTGATCTGCTCCTCCACAGCACCAACAATGTTGGAAGCACCAACAACATCATACTCGACGATACCATGAGCGTGGTTGAGTCATTTTACCTCGATGCCCAGAGCTTTACCCTCAATGGCAGTCTTGCTTTCCCGGGCATCTCTCCTATCAATCCCGTCTCCGAAACGCCATTTGTGGCCATGCCGATTCAGAATTGGGTCTATACCATGGCGCCCGCCCTGCGTTATTTCACCAACAATGGTTCTCTGGCCATCGCCAACGATGCGCATTTTGGGGATGACGGTCCGACCAATTACCTGGAGTTTGTCAATAACGGCATCATCACGGCGGGCGCCCAGACCATTGACACCGCCGACCTGCAGATCAACAACGGCGTGAGTGAAGCGACCATCAGCGATTTCTCCGTCACGGCCGGGACCGCCATATTCTCCAATGCCCTGATTTCGGCCGCCGGTGACATTGACATTTCCGCCAACACCTTGCTGATTGATCCTTCCGTCCTCTCGGCCAACGGGATGCTCAATTTCACCGTCACGACAAACCTGTCGGACGGCGGCATTGGTTCGGGCAACGCCTTCAGTTGTCAAAACGGCTTTAATCTATGGGTCAAGCCCCGGACCGGCGATTTGTGGGGCACCACCATTACCAGCACGGCATGGGTAATGGACGAGGTTGACCATTTTTGGGCGGGCGAGGACCGCGGCCTGAGTGGCGGCGGTTTTACCAACAACGCCGCGCTCGGCGGTCTGGTGCTGTCACCGCAGGGATTTTCCGCGCCCTATTATCCGCTTTTCTTCTTCAGCGGCATGGGCGTAACGTCAAACGGCTTGTATGTCGGTACCCTCGACTTGACCCAGCTCGGCGCCAATATCACCAACATGATCGAGATTGATCCCGGTCTCACCATCTACTATGCCCATGCGCTCATAGATGCCGGTGCCATTTCTCTGGGAACCAACGCCTCGCCGGAAATTTACCTGGACGGCCGGCAATTTCCTCCGGGCACCGGCGGCTATTTGCGTTATGTGAAAAACTTTAACGCCTTCTCGGCGGCTTCCGCCAGTCTTCCACTCAACGGAAAATTGTCCGCCAGTTACCTGAAATCCAGCGGCCAGGTTCAATTCACCCTGTCCGGCGCGGCGGGGAGAACCTACGTTGTTCAGGCGTCCACCAACCTGGTGGATTGGGCGCCCATTTGCACCAACGTCGCTCCGATCAGCGGCCTGCTCCAATTCGTTGATCCCAAGGCGACCAATTATCCTTCCCGCTTCTATCGGACCGTGACGGGACCATGACGGAACGTCCCGCTTCCAGCCGATGAAAGTCTGCGGTCTGACCGGTGGCTTGGGCATGGGCAAATCCACCGCCGCCGGCTTCTTCCGGCAGCACGGCGCGTTGATCGTGGATTCCGACGAGCTGGCGCGGCAACTCGTTCAGCCCGGCCAGCCCGCCCTGATGGAAATCCAGGCGGTTTTCGGCAAAGGCCTTGTCGCGCCCAATGGCCAACTGCGCCGCGATGAACTGGCGCAAATCGTCTTCTCCGATCCCGCCGCCCGCAAAAAACTTGAAGCCATCCTGCACCCGCGCATCCGCGAACGCTGGCTCGCACAAATCGAAACCTGGCGTGCCGCGTCAAAGCGACCTGCCGCGACGGTGCGCGAGCACGGCGGGAGCGGCGGCGGGCGCGGGGAAAACCGCGCGCTGGCCGTGGTCGTGATTCCGTTGCTGTTTGAAACGGAGGCTGAATCCGGTTTTGACAAAATCATTTGTGTTGCCTGTTCGACCGCGGCGCAGCAGGATCGCCTGCTGGCCCGGGGCTGGACGACGGGGCAGATCCGGCAGCGCCTCGCCGCCCAGTGGCCGGTTGAGCAGAAAATCGCCCGCGCCGATTTCGTCATCTGGACCGACGGCCAGATCGAGGTCCATGCGGAACAGGTTGACCGGATTGTTGCGAGGTTGTAGTCGCAACCTTCAAGTTGCGAAAGTTTCCGACGGTCGTTGAAAGGTGGCCGCAGTCCAGCATCGCGGGATTGCGAAGGCGCGGCGTTCTTCCGCCTTTTCACTGAAACCCGTAACGGGCGTGGCCCGGGATTCGGCTTTGCGCCCTCGTTTCGAAGGCAAAATTGGACGCGTGAATAAAATGTAAACCGAACAGTGCCTTGCCGTGAAACACCCCCGCCGTTTCTTCAACCCGAAAACCGATATTGGGACGGCGCGTCCACCCTTCGTAGCAGCTACTGCGGAGGACGGGCTGCGCCGTCACCGCGCTGTTCAGACGCGGAATCAACCAGAGCCACGCGTCCACCCTCGCACAATTCGTTCCGCCCGCTGGACGCGGGCGGAGACAGCGCAGCGCGCTGTCCCTACCACCATTTTCACGCGCTCCGCTTCGGAGTTCGGTTTCAAGGACGATTGGGCATGGAACCTGAAATTGCGGCGCTGCCACAATCTCCGGGAGGCGGCCAGGCACCGCGGAACTTCAGGGCAGCACCATGAGGCGATAGAACCGCTGCGGGTCAGGTCCGATGGCATTGGTCACGCTGACGGTCACATCGGCGGCCGTGATTGCGCCGCCCAGGTCGAGCCAGGCGGATTGCAGCAGATTGGTCTTGTATTGCAATTGATAGACGGTTCCCGACGTCGCGTTCCAGGAGAACGCGAAGTTATTGCCGGCAACCGTCAACATTTGGAATACGGGGGGGGCGACGACTGTGGTGGGGGTCAAGCTCACGTCGTCGAGCTCAAAAAACTGCGGGTCATTCCGGAATCCGAACTGCAGGAGGGTGTTGGTGCTGGCCGCGGCGCCCGTGACAACAAACTGCTGATTTGTCCAGCCAAACTGGGGCAGGTTGAGCTGGTCGGAAACGACATTCCCATTCCACGACACGCTGAATTCATTGGGCAATCCGCCGTCCGCATTTTCCAACCAAAACGAAAGCACATAAGACTGTCCGGGAACGGTGGGCACCATTTGGGACAGATAACCCAACGACCCGATCGGTCCCAAGATGGCGGCGTCATTGCCGGAATGGACGAATATCGGACTGCCGGTGACAAACATATTCGTGACGTTTCCGGAGAAAGTCCAGCTAATGAAATCGCCGGTCTCGAAACCGCCGTTCGAAACCAGTGGCAGCGCTTGCAATGTAAAGCCGCGGGTTTGGCCGACCTGAGTGTTCAGGTTGGTAAAGAACAGGGTCACGGGATAACTTCCCACCGCCAGGCTGGCGGCCGTGGAGTTCAGGCTCACCGCGACTGTGGTTAGTCCGCCCGTTGCCAGCGTGCCGCTGGTCGGCGAGACGTTGAGCCAAAGCGAGGTATTGACGAGGGACCAATTGAGACTGGATGCCCCGGTGTTGGTCAGCGAAAAATTCTGTGCGCCGCCGGATGGACTTCCAACGTTGAAAGTGGCGGTCAAACCGTCGCTCGGTGTGATCTGCAGGGGATCGGCAGGCCTCGCCAGGGCATTGATAAGGTTGGTCCCGATTGGCGTGCCCCAGCCGGTGCACAAGTCATAGCCGTTAACGGCAAAAAACTTGGTGGGGCTGGAAGGCGTCGTGTTGTTGCCGATTCTAATGTCATGGAACGCCGTGTTGTAGCTTGCCCCCTTGCCGATGGTGTAAACGGCCGGGTTGATAAAACCAATGGAAGACTGACCACCGCCCGCGGCCTGCTGGTTGATCAATGCGGCAAAACCTGCCCACAGCGGAGCCGCGCAACTGGTGCCGCCGACACCCGGCTCTTGCATGCCGTTGTCCGCTATCACGAAAATATTGTCGGCAGTCAAGGCAACATCAGGCACATTGCGGTGAATGGTGGATCCCCGGTTTAACGTCATGCTGATACCCCGTTGCCAGGTGGGGATCACATAAGTGACGCTGATGCCGCCGCCGCCGGCGATTCCGTTGCCCCAGTTCCAAACCTTTTCAGAAGCCCAAGCCCCGTTCGTACGGGTTGTCAAAGTGGTTCCCCCGACAAGTGTGACCAGAGGACTGTCTTCGAACTGAAAAATTCCAGTGTAGTATGCCCCCTCATCACCGGAAGCCTGCAAAAACGTCTGCCCCTGCATGGCAAACTGCGTGTAAATCGCGGCGTATTGCGAGCTGTCGCCAATCAGCCAGGAGGAACTGATTTGCTTGGCCAGATTGTTTGTGTCGTTGGCGATCATGTTTAGAATGTCACCATCTACCGAAGGAGTGTCATCGGGACCTTCATACACAATGATTTTGGAAAGACCCGGCGCCATGCAGATCGCCATCTCAATGTCCAACGCCACCTCAACATTAACGCCATCGCCGCGGCTTGGCGCCGCGGGACCGCCATCCACGCGCACTTTCTGCAATGGAACGCTGGGCAGTCCGGCCAGAGCCACGTAGTTTGATATGTCTCTGGAAAAGTAGTCAGCACACTCGAAGAGAGCGACCGTCTGCCCCGACCCGGTGAGTGACGTTCCCGGAACGTAAGCATTCCTGAAATCGTTCCCAAAGTAAGTTCCCGAGCCATCCGGCGCGGACCCGGTCAACGTTTGGTTCGTCGAAGACTGACTGCCGGAGGCTCGGCGAAAGAGGGGGCGTGGCAGCACGTAATTGTTGAGGCCAATGATGCTCGATACCGGCACGGACAGATCCAGCGACGGTTCGGCATCCGGCGCGTAAAATGTCCGGTTTTCCGTTGGGTGCTGATAGACGCGCATCGTTACTTGAAATGCCTGCTGGATCTTCGCCACCGGCCCGTCCACATCCAGCAACACGCGATTGGGGTGTGTGCCGGTTACCGTCAAACCGTTCGCTTCTGCGAAGGCAATGACCGCCTGGTAATCCTGTTCGGTCGGGCCGAATTGTTCCGTAAACTGCTGAGGCGTCAGATAATGATGATAATTGGGACTGGCCGGGTCGTAAATTTGCTGGAGCAGATTGGTCAACGCCTCCGCGTTGCGCAAGGGGAGGCTGATGGCCAGTTTCAAGTGCTGCGAAGTCGCCAGAGCACTGGTTGACTGCAAATGCAAACTGGTCACTGCCGGCGGTATGTGACCCTGCAGCACCTGTCGTTCCGCCGCTTGAACCGGTGTTGCGAGGACGGTAAACCAGGGCAGGCACGCCACCACCGCCATGCGCCTGACCCATGACCATCGTCCAGGTGTTTCGGGGGAAAATTTCATCTTCATGACAAGTGGGCAAAAGACACGGATTGCTCGTATAAAAAACAACTGAATGACCAGTGTTACGCATGGGCATGAACGACAGTTACGTGAAACCGGTTCCTCATTCTGATGGCGGTTTCGGGACATTCGCCGCCCGGTGGCTCGTTGGGTGGAAAATCGCCCGCGCCGATTGCGTCATCTGAGCCGACGGCGCTTGGGAAACGCACGCCCGTCGGATTGAGCGGATGGTTGCCAGGTTGTCGCCGCAACCTTCACGCTGCGAAAACGCGGCTCTCATCCTCCCTGACGCTCAACCCCCTGTCGCGCCAAAGTGCAGCGACGGCGGATCAATCCTTATCGGCGGGATCGGTAGGCCCACCCCAAATCAGGAATTGGAATTCCGTTCCAGCACATCAAAATAAAATGAGCGCGTGTAATGTTGACAATTACACCAGCTCAGTTAGCGTTCCACTAAATAATGCAACCGGCAGTGGCGCGCAGGATCGTGATGACTTCCCTGTTGGCGGGAGTCCTGACGGTCTCCCCGTGGTGCCACGCGGTGACCATCGTGTCGGGGCCATCCTTTGCCCCGGCAACCAACGCTCCGCTGGCGGGCCTTCTGCAACTGACCACCGACGTGGATTCAAGGATCAACGTCCTGGTCGGCGACGGGACGGACTTCTGGGAAAGGGATTTCTACGATTTCGCCAGGACGCATTCGGTGCCGCTGCTCGGATTCAAGCCCGGCCGGACAAACCAGATCCTGGTCACCGTTTACGACATGGATCGGAATGCCTGCACGGCCGCGCAGTTGTTGACTTTTGTCACCGCTCCCCTGCCGGCGGATTTTCCCACTTGGGCAGTCTTGAAAAGTGAACCGGGCCAGATGGAGCCGGGATACACGTTGTTCATGATTCTGCCCAATGGCAGCACTAATGCCGGTTATATTACCATCATGGACAATTCCGGGGAGGTGGTTTGGTATGGCCTGTCTCCGTACGCTGATGCTTCCGATGTGCGGCAACTTGACAACGGCGATTTGTTCCTTGAAGAGGCTGCGCCGGCGAACCGTTTCCAGGAGATCAACCTGCTCGGGGAAACGGTCCAGACCCGGTATGCGCCCGCGGGATACCCGGTAAATCCTCATGAGGGCCTCGTGACCGATCATGGCACCATTTTGTATTTGAGCGATGCCAGCCGGGTTGTGACCAACTTTCCGTCCAACGTCATCGTCTCAAACGCTCCGTTGGTAGGGAGAACGCTGGATGACAACCCGGTGGTCGAAATTTCAGCCACCAACGCGGCGCTCCTCAACGCCTGGTCGCCGCTGGATCTGCTGGACCCGACCCGCGTGACCTATCTCACCTATACCTTGGGCACGAGTTATGGGGTGGATAACGAGCACGCCAACGCGGTGATTGAGGATACCAACCATGATTCCATCATTGTTTCCCTCCGCAACCAGAATGCGGTCTTCAAATTCTCCCGGGGCGGGCAACTGAAATGGATACTTGGGCCGCCCGCAAACTGGGGGACGAACTGGCAACAATATCTGCTGGCCCCGGTGGGCACGCCGTTTAATTGGAATTATGGCCAGCATGCGCCGGAGCTCACGCCCCAGAACACGTTGCTGCTCTACAACGACAATAATGAGCAGGCCAGTCCCTTTGACCCGACCGTGCCCGACCAGGACAATTACAGCAGTGCCGTTGAATATAGCATCAATGAAACCAACATGGAGGTGTCCGAGGTCTGGAATTCCGCCTGGCAAACGAATCAAGACCGGCTCTTTACACCATACGTTGGGAGGGCACAGTGGCTTCCCCAAACCCGGAACGCGTTGGTCACCTACGGCGCCGTCACCTATGTGAATGGAGTTCACCCCAGCCCTTACGCGCCCAATGCGACCATGGTTCGGCTCATGGAATATACGCATGATCCGGTGCCGCAGGTGGTGTTTGATCTTTCCTTTTTTGACCCCACCAACACAAGCGCGAGCTACGCCGGGTATTTCTGTTATCGCAGCTACCTGATTCCCGATCTCTACCCCCATCCCGCCCTGCCGGTATCCGACTTGACCGTCAGCGACCAGAATGAAATACCGCATCTGGAATTTTCAGCCGACCCGGCCCACAGCTATCTTATCCAGGCTTCAACCGACCTGACGGACTGGACAACCATTGGAATGCCTGTGCCGGAAGGGGGCGTTGGCGATTTTGATTTTTACGATTTGAACGCGAGTCAGTTCACGGCCCGATTTTATCGCGTGGTCACGCAGTAGAAAAGCGCGGGCGTTTTGCGCCCCGTAAAGGCAGCTGCACCCGACGCGACCAGGCTCTGAGTGAATGATTGTTTACAGGGGAATTTGAGCCTCGTCACCTGGGCTCTTGGGAAAATGGATGTTTTAACCCGAAAGCCGAAATCGGTAGGGACGGCGCGCTGAGAGTGTCTCAAAACAATTTCTCGTCGGAGGGGCGAGTTACACGAGCCCCCATTTTCAGGGGCATTCGATCAGTCAGGGGCTCGTATAACTCGCCCCACCGATACTTTTGAAACAATCTCCGCTGCGCCGTCACCGCGCCATTCAGGCGCGGAACCAGCCCGAGGCGCGCGTCCGCTCTTGCACAATTTGTTCCACCCGCTGGACGCGGGCGGGGACAGCGCAGCGCGCTGTCCCTACCACCATTTTCGTGCGCCCAACTTCGGATTTCGGGTTTAGACGGGCTGCTGATCGGGAGCAGCGCGGAGCGAGACTGATTTGCTTTCAAAGCGCGACAAATTTGGAATGCGGCGACGTGTCGCGCCGTTCCAAAGCGCAGACGTGTCTGCGCAGCCCAAATTACGGCACCGGCCGTTCCGCCGATTTGTGGTATTTTGCACGCAGGTCGGTGTCAGCCGGCGGCGCTTTCGGTGGCACAGCTATGTGAAATTTCGTCGCCATTGGGGTGCGCCCTTCCGGGAACACCCGTCAGTTGCTTGAGATGCGAATCGTGGCGGCTTTAAGCCCGTCGGCTTCGGCTTTCAGTGTGAAGGTTCCCGGCTGACCGGCTTTGGCGCGAACCATGACCAGCGCCAGACCATTGTAGGCGTCGTGTTCCGGGGCCTGGAATGATTCAAAGCTTGTCGCGTCGCCGTTGTCCGTGGCGACGATTTCGCCGGGGCCTTTGATTTCAAACCTGACGTGGTTCTTCGAGCGCGGAACGAGCAATCCATTCTTGTCCGCCACGGTCACGGTGATGAAGGAAAGGTCCTGGCCGTCGTCGGCGATTTTATTGCGGTCGGATTGCAACATGAGTTTTGCCGCCGGACCGGTCGTCTTCATCACGTCGGTCGCCCACCGTTTGCCGTTTTTGTAGGCGACCACTTTGAGCGTGCCGGGCTCGTATTTTACGTCGTCCCAATGCAGGCGGTATTCCAACGGCCCCTTCGTTTTCCGGCCGAGGGATTTGCCGTTGAGGAACAGTTCCGCCGAGTCGCCGGAAGTATAGACATGAACGGGCGTGATCTGGCCGGCGCGCTCCGGCCAGTTCCAGTGCGGCAGGATGTGCGCCATGGGCCAGTCGGGACGCCAGCGCGCCTGATAAAGATAATAGCGGTCCTTGGGAAAACCGGCGAGGTCAATGATGCCGAAATAGGAACTGCGGGCGGGGTCATTTGGTCTGCCGTAGGGATAGGGTTCGCCGAGATAATCAAAACCCGTCCACACGAATTCGCCCGCGACATACGGGTATTGGTCCTGTCCCCTGAATTCCCAGTCCGGCGGCGTCGCCCAGGGCGGCGCGTAGAGGTCATAGGAACTCACCTGAAAATCCGCCCTGCCGCCGGCCTTGTTGGTGCTGACGGGGAAAAAGTATTCACCCCGCGAGCTGATGCAGGAGGCGGTTTCACTGGCGAACAGCGGCTTGTTGGGAGCGGCCTCGCGGAAGCGGCCGTATTCCGTGGGCTTGTAGTTGTAGCCGACCACGCCCAGGCTGGACCCGAAGTCGTTGTAGCCGGCCTCCACCTTGTCGCACGCGGCGGTCGCGGGGCGCGTCGGGTCTTCCTCGTGCGCGATGCGCGTCAACTCCGCCGGGATCCAGTATCTCGCCGGGGCAGTCTGCTCCCTGACTTCATTGCCGATGCTCCACAAAATGATCGAAGGGTGATTCCGGTCGCGGCGCAGTTCCGCGCGCCAGTCTTTTTCGTGCCAGTCATCGAAAATCAAATGGTAATCGTTTTTTGTCTTGTCGAGCTCCCAGCAATCGAAGGATTCATCCATCACCAACAGGCCAAGGCGGTCGCACAAGTCGAGCAGTTCCGGCGCGGGCGGATTATGGCTGGTGCGGATGGCATTGCAGCCCATCGCCTTCAGCATTTGAATCTGCCGCTCCAGCGCCCTGGTGTTGATGGCCGCGCCGAGCGCGCCGAGGTCGTGATGGTCGCAAACGCCGTTGATCGGCACGCGCTTTCCGTTCAAAAGGAAACCGGCGGTCGCGGTGAACTCAATGGTGCGGATGCCGAAGGTGTCTTCCACTTCGTCCACGACTGTGCCGTCGCGGGTCAGCGTGGTGACCGCGACGTAAAGGTTGGGCTGCTCGATGCTCCACAGTTTCGGATTCATCACCCGGATTTCACTCAGGCTCGTGGCGTTCGTTGCGGCGGGAACGGTCACGGACGCCAGGTTATCGCCCGCGGCTTTGCCCATTTTTTTGTCGTTGGCGTCGAGCGGGTAGATTTTCGTTTCCACGGTCAAGGCCGCGTCATTGGCGGATTCATTTTCAATCCTGGTGTTCACCCGCACAACGGCGGCCGAAGCAGCGATCAGCGGCGTGGTGATGTAACTGCCCCAGTGCGCGACGTGGACGGGCGCGGTCTTGACGAGCCAGACATTGCGGTAAATGCCGCCGCCCGGGTACCAGCGCGACGAATCGGGCGGGTTGTCGAGGCGGATGGCAATGACATTTTCGCCGCCAAAATTCACGAACGGCGTCAGATCAACCCGCCACGAGGCGTAACCATACGGCCAGCCGCCGGCACATTTTCCGTTGAGCCAGACTGTCGCATAGGCCATCGCGCCGTCCACGTCCAGATAGACTTTTTTGCCCGCGTCGGTCGCCGGGATGTCGAGATGTTTGCGATACCACGCGACGCCCCACCACGGCAGCCTGCCGGTGGCTCCGGGATATTCCTGTTTGAACGGCCCTTCGATGCCCCAGTCGTGGGGCAGGTTCAGCCGCCGCCACTGGCTGTCATCAAAACCGGGTTGCGCGAAGGAAACGTCGGCGCCCGGTTCGCCCTCCGGCCGCGCGGCGGGCGCATTCGTCGTGAACGGATTGCCCGCCGGCAAAATCCAGCCGCGGCTGACCGCGTAGTCCAGGTTCGTTCCCGCTTCGGGCGCATCGCCTCTGGTGAAACGCCAGTTGGCGTTCAGGGAAAGGCGTTCACGCGGCGAATCGGTGGCGGCGCCGAAAACCGCGGCTGGCATCAGAAACATCACGGCAAGCGGGAACAATCTGGTTGCATTCATAATTTGGATTCGTTTGAGCGCGTCAGTTCTAAAACTTTTCCGGGCTCCACGCAATGTTTGCTTGTTGCCGGTATATAGATGGTGTGCATCTTAAATGTTCCGCCGGAACGCCGCCTTGAGGCGGCAGGAATATGGGAATTGATGCAAGCCCGCAAAGGGGCATGGTGCCGCCGGTCGTTGCCGAAAACGGGAATCGTCGGCCTGAATTCCGCGGTTGGAATCGCACGAAGAAGTCATAAACCGCGGATGTACATGGATAAACCTGACACGGCTTGCGCCGCAACCACAATTTTTGGACTGCGGCGGGAATCCCGCAGAGCGGGAGCCACGCCGCTTTCGGAGGTTGGCGGATGTGCGAAAAGCGGTGTCGCCGCTACGCTCTGCCACCGCACTCCAAATCTTTGTCGAAAATGCGTGAACTTTCGGCATTGCATTACGGGTTTTGAGTTGCGCGCTTCGCTCACCCTCCGGGTGCGCCGCTCGCCTCCGGCAAGTGCTTGGTATCCGTGTCCATCTGTGTCCACCCGCCGTGCTCGCGCCTGCCCGCCGTGCTCGCGCACCGCCGCGGCAGGTCGCGGCAGGACCGTGGTTGAACTGCGTTTTCCAGGTTAATTTGAAGGCAGGGATGGCGCGCCGCCCTGTCGGGACGCCCCGGCGAGGCGTCCTTACCGTTAAAAACAGCACATTATTGAAATACAGGCTGCAAAAAAGCCCCCCCCAAAAAAAGCGCTTGACGGTCGTTGTTCAAGGTGATATTCTTATGGGCAGTAGTAAAATTAAAACCTGATAATCAATTGGACCAAATCCTTATGCGACACCTAAATACTGCCCATCAAACTGACGCCGGGCTGCGTCGGTTCGGCATTTCCTGCGCCACGGCGCTTCTGTTTTGTTTTACTCTTTCGTTTCAGGCGGGGGCGATTGTGCTTAATTTCGCCGACTTGCCCGGAACCGACATCAGCTTTGGCGGGGGAACTTTCAGCTTCACAAGCATCAATGGGTATCAGTTTAACATCACGAGTGTGAACGCCGGCGTTGGCGATTCGGTCGGTTTGAAAGGTTATGTCTCTCCGGGCGGGCCGTTCACCATCGGCACGATTACAACCATCGGCGCTGAGCAGACCGCTCCGGTGACCGGGACCGGCACGCTGCACATTACGGATGCAAGTTCGCTTGACCTCACTGGTTCGATCCAATGGGACAATATCACGACATTTGGCGTGGGCGGGATTCTTGATTTGACCGGCACCATCAATCTCACGGGCATTGTTTATCCCGGTTCCGGCAGCGATTTGACGGCGCTGGCGGCGGCGGGTGCGGCGGCGGATGTAGTGACCTTCCAATTCGTGCCTGC
>JBEKEJ010000085.1:0-11973 GCA_050013895.1 Verrucomicrobiota bacterium
AACATCAAAGTCTGGCAGAAAGCTCCGCGGATTCTCGGCCTCGTCATGGGGAACAGCGGTCTGGTGCTCACCGGCACGAACGGAACACCGGGGGGTGCATATTCTGTGCTCGCCTCAACGAACTTGAGTATTCCCCTCACCAATTGGATGCCGAGCGCTGTCAACTATTTTGACGGCAACGGCAGTTTCATCTTTACGAATGTCATTGACCCAACTTTCTCCCAGCAATATTTCCGGTTATTATCGTTGTGAGTCATAAGAACGAAAGGGTGTTGATTTACGCTGGCAACAGTTGCCAAAATTCGGCTTATTGGCTGCCATTGGCTTTTATTGCTTAGGATTGCGTGAATGAAGGCTTGAACTCATAAAACCTTTGATTTAATATGGTTTTGTTGCGTTTTTAAGTGGTGGCTGGGGGCGGAATCGAACCGCCGACACAAGGATTTTCAGTCCTCTGCTCTACCAACTGAGCTACCCAGCCAAGCATTGATTTTACTGGACCTTAACGAGTCGCGCTTTTTGCTTGTATCCCGATTTTGTATCCCTGCAATGGCGGAATATGGCGCAACGCAAAAGGAAAGCATCGCAGAGCGTATTTGCATACGCTGGCGTAGATTTGCGGCGTCTCGTTTCATCGCGCGTGTATTATGCTTGCTTCAAACACTCTGGCAAGCAGTATCATCAATCACTCGGAACAACGGGCAAAAAATAGGCCGTCCGCCAGCTTCGAGATTTGCGAAACTCGGTTGACTGACTGCTAATCCGCACCTTCGTGCTCGTGCGGGCAGTCGCCGCGCCAGTTCGCAGGCATCCTTCACGCCAACGCCGCCGGGGGATTCAGGGGAAAATATTCAGGTACCACCGGCCATTGACCGACTGGCGCTCACACGCCGGCAGCCCATTGGTCGCGTCCTCCAGCCAGAAATCAAACTGTTTTTCCGGGGCCACCCAAACCCCCTCCAGATGGTAGGCATGGCCGGCCAACAAGGTCGCTTTCAGCGTGGTGGTCCCCATCCGGTCCACGAAATAGTCGCGGTCAAACCCGTAGACCGTCAGCAGCCTTTCGCCGGGGTCCACCAGCACCGCCCCGTGGTAAACCATGAAATAACCCACGTCCCGGCCATCCACCTTGTCCAACGCCACCATGCCGTAGCGGTGTAGGTCCGGCACGAAATTCTGCACCAGGATTTGCGCCCCTTCCGCCGGGGTCTTGGCGGTGGCCTGGTAATGCCGGCCCGAGACGCAGCCAGTCACCCCAACGGTCCCTGCCACCGCTAATATAAGCCATCCAAGTCCAATGGCTCGCCTGCCAGAGGGTTCCTTTGCCTTGTTCATATTAAAATTCTAAGCGTCCGGCGCGCCACCGACAATTTGATAAAAAATCAGAGGCATCGAACAAAACAATGGCTCGCTGCGCTCGATTGAAAAAGACAACGCAGGTTGGGCCATCACGCCGCTACCCAGCCTGCTGTGAATGGATATTCAGCCCGCCGTTCGAAAAATTGGCAGGGCATAAAATTTCTTGCCTCAGGGTTTTTCATTCCGAACCGACTGTTGTTCAATAGGTTCCAATTTATTTCAAGAATGGGCTTGCGCCCAAACAATTAATCTCTATAATGTGGACGTTCAGCTCGCAAAGCCTCCCTGCTGAATCCGAAGCAAACTCTGCTTTCCTGCAAAGACGCAAACATGAGGCAAAAACGAAAGCCAACGTCACAGCCAAGCCGGAGCAGAAATAAGTTGTTTTCAACCCGGTTCTCCCCACGGAGAAGCTTTGTTTCTTGCGAGGCAAAATCATCCTCAGGTTCCCGGCCGGTCATTCGCAAATTGAAGTGCCCATTGGGTGGCACCATGTTTTCCGAACAGGCGTGGAAAGAAATCGCCCGCAGCCTGAAACTTTCGGGGCGGGAGCTGCAAATCTTGCGGGACGTGTTCGACGATCAGACTGAATTCACCATCGCCGCCAATCTCGGGGTTTCGCCGCACACCATCCACACCCATTGCGAACGATTGTATCGGAAACTCGGGGTAAGCGACCGGGTGAAACTGGTTCTGCGCGTCATGGATGAATTCCTGGCGTTGACGGCCACGCCCGGCACTGTCCTGCCCCCCGTCTGCGCCAATTTTGCCATCGGTCGTTGCCCCCTGCGCCGCAGCTGAAGGTCAGCCGGGATTCGTCCCGGTCCCTTGATGTCCCCTGCCGTCTTCCATCCTCCATTCTTGAGGCACAGCGCTGTCACCTGAAGAGCCGACTGTTCGATGTAACCAATTTTGCGATAGAATAGGATTTGTGCAAATAACTGCAACAGAAAGGATTATTATGAAAAATATGCTAAAAACTGCGCTGATTGCTTCGTTTCTCGTGCCCCTGGCTGCCAGCGCCCAAGTGCAGTGGTTCGTTACCCTAGATGAGTACGGCAACGGAACCGCTGTTAACGGCACGAGTACGACTCCTTTGCCCGGCGCGCTTTTGCCAGACCCCTCCGGCGGGCTAGTTGGTGTTAACGTGCTGGTATATACCCTGCCGTTCAACTTTCCAGCGGGATCCGTTGGAGATTATCTGATGCTCGAACCGACGACTTACAGCTCAGTCTCCGATGTCGTTCGTTTCTGGGCTCCTCAAGGCCAAGGTGGGAATCAGGTTATTTTCTACTCCGACCTTGACACCGGTGAAGATCAACTCCCGGTGCCTTGGGCCGATACCGGCCTCCCCGCTTCTTACCTTTCACTTCATGTCACATTGTTTGAGGGTGGTAGTGAAGGAGGATACCAAGCCGTAATGCACACTGCAGCCAGCGGCGAGCCGGGCTACATTGGTGCTGGACTGGGTAACTACACCTTCATCAGCGATGTTCCTGAGCCGGGCACATTAGCCCTTGCTGGATCATGCTTCGCCGGATTGGTGCTGATGGCTTATCGCCGCCGCGGCAAGTAATCATCTTGCGTCCCAACTTGCCCGGTATTACTGACGAACAAGCCGAACCGGTTTTCCGGTTCGGCTTTTGATTTGAGCGTCAGACAATCTGCGGAAAAAGTTTTCCCGGATTAACGCCCAAATCCTTGATGGCCTTCTTTACCAGCCGATGTTCAACCAATCTATTCTCCGCCAAGGCGTATAGCGTGCCAATGACGGTGGATTCCGCGTCTATTTCAAAAAATCGCCGAAGCCGGGTCCGCGTATCGCTGCGGCCAAAACCGTCCGTGCCCAAGGTCATCAATCCGCCTGGCACCCACGGCGCGATTTGATCGGGCACCAACCGCATATAATCCGAAACGGCTACAAACACCCCCTGCTCTTTCGCCAGCACCGTTTCAAGGTAGGATTTCATTGGCGACGTCCCCGGATGCAACATGTTCCAGCGTTTGCAGCGAATCGCATCCGTACGGAGCAGTTTATAGCTCGTTGCGCTCCAAACGTCGGCAGACACGTTGTAGCGTTCGAACAGAATTTCCTGCGCCTTGAGCGCCGAATTGATGATCGGACCACTGCCGAAAATATGGGCTTTGAGCTTCTTGCCATCCGGACCGGGCTTGAATTTATACAGCCCTTTCAGAATGCCGTTCTCGACGTCCGCCGGCATCGGGGGCATGGCATAGTTTTCGTTGTAAAGCGACAGGTAATAAAATATTTCCTCGCCCTCGGCGAACATCCGACGCAAACCGTCGGCGACAATCACCGCCAGTTCGTAGGCGAACGCCGGATCGTAAGCCAGCAGCGTCGGCACCGTGCTCGCGTGCAGCAGGCTGTGGCCGTCCTGATGTTGGAGCCCTTCGCCGTTGAGCGTGGTGCGGCCGGCCGTCGCGCCGAGCAAGAAACCCTTCGCCCGGATGTCGCCCGCCAGCCAGAATAAATCGCCGACGCGCTGGGGGCCGAACATCGAATAATAGATGTAGAAAGGAATCATCGGCACGCCATGCGTGGCGTAACTCGTGCCCGCCGCGATGAACGATGAAATCGAACCGGCCTCGGTGATGCCTTCCTCGAGAATCTGCCCGTCCTTTGCCTCGTGATAATAAAGCAGCGATTTGCTGTCCACCGGGTCATAAAGCTGGCCTTTGGCCGAGTAGATGCCAATGTCTTTGAACAGCGCGTCCAACCCGAACGTGCGCGCCTCATCGGGAATGATCGGCACGATCTGCCGGCCGATGGACTTGTGCCGCAACAGCACGCTCGCCAAACGAACGAAGGCCATCGTCGTCGAGGCTTCCGTGGTTGAGCCTTTGAAAAATTCGGCGAAGTATTCCGGCTTCGGCACGTCGAGCGCCGGTGCAGTCACTTTCCGTTCCGGCAGGTAGCCGCCCAGCACCTTGCGGCGTTCGAGCAAATACTTCGTCTCGGGACTGTCCGGCGCCGGACGGAAGAACGGCGTCTCGGCAATCACGTCGTCGCTGATGGGAATGTTGAAGCGTTCGCGGAATTCGCGAAGTTCCTTTTCGTTCAGTTTCTTCTGTTGATGAGTGATATTGCGGCCTTCACCGGCTTCGCCGAGGCCGTAGCCTTTCACCGTCTTTGCCAGAATCACCGTTGGCTGGCCTTTGTGTTCCACGGCCACCTTGTAAGCCGCATACATTTTGCGCGCGTCATGTCCGCCGCGCAGCAGTTTGCGGATTTGGTCGTCGGCAAGATGGTTCACCAGTTCGAGCAATTCGGGGTATTTCCCGAAAAAATGCCTGCGCGTGTAGCTGCCCGGCTCGACGGAATACTTCTGGTAATCGCCGTCCACCGCCTCTTCCATGCGTTTGAGCAGCAGACCGGATTTGTCGCGCGCAAGCAAGTCGTCCCAGTCGGCGCCCCAAATGACCTTGATGACGTTCCAGCCTGCGCCGCGGAACACACTTTCAAGTTCCTGGATAATTTTGCCGTTGCCGCGTACCGGGCCATCCAGCCGCTGCAAATTGAAGTTGATGACCCAGATCAAATTGTCGAGGTTCTCGCGCGCGCCGAGCGTGATGGCGCCGAGCGTCTCCGGTTCATCGCATTCACCGTCGCCGAGAAACGCCCAGAGTTTAGGCTCGTCCTTCCATTTCACCAGGCCGCGCGCCTGCAAGTAACGGTTGAAACGCGCCTGATAGAGCGACAGAATCGGTCCCAGGCCCATCGAAACCGTCGGGAACTGCCAGAACTCCGGCATCAAATACGGATGCGGATACGACGGCAGCCCGCCGCCCGCAGCGAGTTCCTGGCGGAAATTTTGCAGTTGCCGCTCGTCCAACCGGCCTTCGAGAAACGCGCGCGCATAAATGCCCGGCGCAGCATGGCCCTGGAAGTAAACGATGTCACCGGGAAAATCCTCCGTCCGCCCGTGCAGGAAGTGATTGAAGGCCACCTCGTAAAGGGTCGCTGCCGAGGCGTAAGTCGAAATGTGACCGCCGACGTTGGTGGTGGAATTCGCCTTGACCACCATCGCCATCGCATTCCAGCGGATGTAGCTCTTGATGCGGCGCTCGAGGTCGCGGTCGCCCGGAAACGCCGCCTGCTGCTCCGGCGGAATGGTGTTGACGTAAGGCGTGTTGAAGCCGCGCCCGGCGCCCGGCTCAATGGCGCGCAGCTTTTCGGCCAGCTTTTCCAGCAATCGTCCCGTCCGCTCCGGCCCCTGGCTTTCCAACACCAGTTCAAAGACCGATTGCAGCGACTCCGCCCATTTGTCGCCGTTGCCGGCGCCGGACGCTGAACCGGAGCGAGAACCGTAAATTTCTTTTGACTGAATGCTCACTGTGCTACTCACTGGCTTTTGCCGCGCAAAATGCGCGCGGACAATAAAGCCCAGTTTGACCGCCAGCGCCAGTCAAATCAGCGCAACTGCAAAATGAAATTACTCGACCTGACACTCGCCTCGCCCGCTGAAAATCTCGCGTGCGACGAGGCGTTGCTCGACCGGTGTAAAGCCGGCGCGGGCGGGGAAGTCCTCCGCTTCTGGGAATCCCCCGAACATTTTGTCGTCGTTGGCTATGCCGACCAAGTGGCATCCGAGGTCAACCTGGCCGCCGCCGAAGCAAAAGGAATCGCCGTTTGCCGCCGTTGTTCCGGCGGCGGCGCCGTGCTGCAAGGCCCCGGCTGCCTCAATTACGCCCTCGTCTTGAAAATCGCGGAAGACGGCCCGCTGCGCAGCATCACCCGGGCAAACCAATTCATCATGGAACGCAACCGCGCGGCGATTCAATCCCTCTTCCCCGGACGCCAGACCCCGGACCGAAGACCCCAAATCGCCGTTCGCGGCCATACCGATCTTTGCCTCGGCGATTTGAAGTTTTCCGGCAATTCCCAGCGTCGCCGGAAACACTTCCTGCTCTTTCACGGAACGTTTCTGTTGAATTTCGACCTGACGCTCGTGAGCCAACTTTTGCGGATGCCGTCGAAACAACCGGACTATCGCCAGCGCCGGGCGCACGCCAATTTCCTGACCAACTTGAATGTGCCCGCCGAGGAAGTGAAAGCCGCGCTGCAAAAGGCATGGCATGCCGGCTTGCCATTGAAAAAACCGCCGCTGGAAAGAACCGCCGTTCTGGCGCGCGACAAATATGCCACTCCTGAGTGGAACCAGCGCTTCTGACGGCGGTAGAACCGAAAGGGGACGCTTGGGCACTGCTCGGAATGGATGGGTAGGGATGGCGCGCTGCGCCGTCCGCGCCGCGCAATAGCGGCGCAATGAAACAGCGAAGGTGTTCTCGCCTGCGAATCATTCGTTCCGCCCGTCCCCTGGCGGGCGGTGACGCCGCAGCGCGGCGTCCTTACCTTTTTGGAGGCAGCGCGCAAATGCGACCCGCTGTGAGTGTCACATAATTTGACCCTTTTCCCACAATCCCGAAACTGTCAAACTCGGCGGGCCGCCGGCTAAGCGGAGGGTTTCCGGTTGAACTGAGTTGCCGGCGTCGCTCATGAAGAAGAAAGCCAAATCAAACCGCGCCCGTTCGGTGCAACCCCGCTTCCGCGTTCTTTGTGGCGGCGACATCGCGCTGGGTCCCGGCAAGGCGGAGTTGCTCGGGCTGATCGGGCAGACCGGGTCCATCAATCAGGCGGCCCGGCAGATGGACATGTCCTATATGCGCGCGTGGTCGCTGATCCAGATGATGAACCGCTGCTTCAAGAAACCGCTCGTCATCGCCGCGCACGGCGGTGAAGGCGGCGGCGGCGCGGAATTGACGGAAACCGGCTGCCGGGTGCTGGCGCTTTACCGGCAAATGGAAGCCAGGGCCGCCAAGGCGACACAGACGGCCTGGAACAAAATGCACCCGCTCCTGAAGTCATAGCTCTAGCCGCCGGTCCTGAGGACTGAGCCGATTCCAAAACTTGACGCGGCGGGAGTTTCGGCGCGTCAGGTTTTTCGCGTGGAAAAAAAGGTCGCGGCGAAATCTCCCGCGACCGTAGCCGCGCTTGTGAAAGCGCGGTAAAACCGGAGCGCACTGCAACAACTTAAGTGTTCGCAATGAATGAAAGAGATTAAGATTACGATTGAGTCGAAATCTCCCGAATTCCAGTGTCCGTCACGCGTGCAACAGGCTGGACGCCCGTCCTCCGTAGCACCGCGGAGGGTGGACGAGGCGCGTCCAGCAACACCCAAGGCCAGCACGCTCCCCAGCTCGGATTTCGGCCTAATAAATCGGCGGGGACCCCGCCGGAGGGATGGGCTGCCCCGGCGGCACGTACTGGGTGCGGTAGTACTTCGTCATCGGGGCGGAATTGGTGTCGGTGAATCGCACCATCCCCGTGATACCCGCCGCCGCCTGCCCAATCCATGAGTTGGTCTTCCATGGGCCGGCAATGTTGGTCGCTGTTTGCAGGGCATAAATC
Source organism: Verrucomicrobiota bacterium (assembly GCA_050013895.1). Lineage (GTDB taxonomy): Bacteria > Verrucomicrobiota > Verrucomicrobiia > Limisphaerales > UBA11358 > UBA11358. The sequence continues at coordinate 7,790 of JBEKEJ010000085.1, forward strand.
TCGTAAGGAATGCCCCCAAACTGAAGCACCATTCCGTTGGTCGCCGATTGGATGGAGGCCGCCGGGTTGAGGAACGGTTCCCGCGCCGGGCTCCACGTGCCGCCTTGCGCCAGCACCGGATAAACTGCCGCAGGCCAAACCTTGCCTTGATAAGGACTGTTCTCGGTATATTCCCAATAGCCCATGTCATCGAAGAAAAGCCGTTCGCGAGGCAACCCGCTGAAAGGCGGAATCTGTTTGACGGCCCTGCCAGACGTGCTGGGACCATAGACTATCCACCCAGGCTCGGGACCCCCTGCTTTCAGAATGCGTTCGGCATAGTCGGACTGCCGCGACTCGGGATTCTGCACCCGGTCGAAGCCGATGCCCGTTATGTAGCACTTGCCCATCGGGTTCAGCCCTTGATCGTAGTCCATGAGCTGGCTGACGGCGTCAATGTACGGCTGTTCCCCGGTCAGCCTCCACTGCATAAAACACGGATAGCCGAATTCTCCCTGGGACGTGTAAGCCCCATAAGGGAAGGAAAGCGTGGTGTTGGGATTGATGTTCGTCGGCCAGCCAACCGGATACGGAACGCCGTTGAGATAGCTAATTTCACGGTCGGCGGTGCGTCTGAGGGCGTTCGTAAACTGCTGAACCGCCGTCGGGTTGAGAGGCTGGTTTGTCGCCAGCAGGTAGGACATGAAATAGGACGCCTGCCAGATGTTGCCGCCGGAGTCTCCGATAAAGCCCCCGGCCTCACGATTATAAGTATTCGTTAGCGCTCTGGAGGACGAGGCCAAGGTATTGATGACATTGCTGGCGGTCACGTCCCCATTCAACAAATACTCCTGAATGTTATAGTAGAGCTTGGCATCCGTCGGAATCCCGGAACCGACAGCGTTGTAGGCCGCAGTTGCGCGGGATTGCAAATCCGCACTCTTTACGGCGTCGTAAGGCGCGATGAGCCGCGCCAGGTGCATAAACATCCCGGCCGCAAATCCGGTCGAATACGGAACGTTGGTAAGGGTGCCATACCGGTTGTTGTCCTGATCCAGGGGAATTCCCCAGTTTGGATATCCATTCATCGAGTCGCCCCAATGAACCGCGCCAGCGGGTTCGGTGCTGGTGCTCTGCATGTATTCCCAATACATCACGCCCCAGGCAGCCTCGTTGAGGATGTCGGGAATCCCGTTGCTTCCCGGGATGATGTGGTAAGTCGCATCGAATTTGCTGGGAATGTTGAACTGATTGCTGGTGAAATACTGGGGAAACGCCTCGTAAGTGCACATCAGTGTGATCGGCACGATCATGTGCCAAACCAGACGGTCGCAATCTCCGCCATCGTGCCACTCGCCAAAATGTAGCACTTGGGGCTCGGTTCCTTTCACCACCACGTTATCCTGGCTGGGCGGCGCCTGGTTCACGTCGTAAACATTCGTGTGACAGGGGTTCAGCCGGATATTCGCCCACGCGTACGGTTGGACGATCGGGCAGCTGCACCGCTGATAATACAAACCCCGGAACGCCACATACGCCAACCGGCGCGAAAAGTCCCCGCCCACACCAAAGGGATACGAGCAACCGTACCCGCTCACCGCAATCCGGTATGGCCCACCCTCCGGCACCCCCGACAAATCTATCCGATACACATAATCCCCCGACGAGGTGTCCGGTTGGGCCGTCGTCACTGTTTGCAGTGTCCCATTTGTCACCTGCTCTCCGGTAAATTGGTCAATCACGGTGTATGCGGGCAACGTCCCGCTGATGGGTTGAGCACCGCCGGTACCCAGCCAGATGGCAAAGTTGGCGTAGCGCACGTGTGACAAGGCACTGTAGCCGTTCTGATTGACCTTGATCGCTTCACAGTATATTTGCGTGTCGTCAAAGACGAAGTTCGTCGTGCCATAGGGCGTCTGCAACGTATAGGCCATGCCATTGGTCAACTTGGGCACGTGCAGGTAAATGTGGTAATCAACCGCATTCGCCTCGGTCACGAATTCATCAATCGAAGACACCGATTGGCCGTTGAGTTTCCACAACGACGGATTGCTGATATCCACCTGGTTGGTGTTGAAAAACACCAGCCCGGGGTTGGAAGCATCCCTGTATGCGTCTTTGAAGAACGCCACCAGAACGGTGTCCGAGGCCGTGCGAATTTCCCGAAATGAGGCTTGCTGCGCGGTCGCCGGCAGGAAGCTGTAAAGAAAGACAACGATTATAAGTATATGTTTCACAATCGACGAAGGCAAAAGTTAGAGTTATAGTAAGCCCAGTGTGCTCAGTGTCCTCTAAAATCCGGTCTGTGTCAAGAAATTTGGGGGGACTTCTTTCAAGTCCGCTAACAGTTTTTCTCTGGCACAGGGGACGGTTTGTCGCCAGTTGCGCCTTCCCTCACGCTTTTCCATGCCAACTGAAGACACCTCTTCCGTGGTTGCCGTTGTTTTCATGCGTGTCCTTTCACTTTTCGTTTACCTGGATGCCGCTACGGGCAATCTCAGCCGCCCAATTCCTTCCAGAATGGCCCGGAATAGCTCGCGCGGAACTGCCACTTCCGCCATCTGGAAGATGTTCTTCCGGGAATGGCGCGAAACCTTCGCCCCGATCTTGATCAGTTTTTCCCGCAACGTCGTCAATGTCCAGTAATGCACCGCTTGCAGCAGCACCGCCTGCCGCAGGAAGTTGCCCAGGTTGTAGGCCAGCACGAACAGTTGCAGCCGCACCTGATTGTCCACAAAGTCGTGACAGGACAGCCGCGTCCATTTGACGGCGTTCTTGCCTTCTTTGGCAGACGGTCAAGTTCTCGACGCAGACGCGCACGATCACGCTGACCGGCCTGACGACCGGCACGGTGGTGCAAGTGTGCGGCCGGGCGTTGGGCGGCAGCACCGGTCAAAGCGGGTGCTCCGTTCCCAGCTCCAGCATCGTGGATTGATCAACGCCAGTTGGCGTTCATGGTTGAGAGTTGAGAGTCGGCAAATGCCGGAACGGGAAACTGTTCCGGCTTTATTGTTTGTAGGAGACGACGTAAGGAGACTCTGACCAAAAGCCCCGGAATTAAAGTGAGCCTCGTTACCTCGACTTCTACGGTCCACGACCGGCAACCGTTCCAGCCTTTTTGTTTCGGGAACAAAGTGCAGCCGCTGCTCAATGCCCCGCGCTCCACCCGCTCACATTCGGACAGGGTCAAAGAATCGTTATATTTGACTGAATATAACGATTTGTGTTTCATTCGGGCGCGTGAAAGGACAGGGATTCACACTCGTTGAATTGTTGGTGGTCATCGCCGTCATTGCGATTCTGGCGGCACTGCTTCTGCCCGTTCTGGCAAGCGCGAAGGAAAAGGCGCGTTCCGCCCAATGCGTCAGCAACCTGCGCCAGTGGGGGCTGGCTTACGGGATGTATGCCGGCGACAACGATGATTATCTGCCACGGCGCGGGCAAGGCGTGCAGAAGCTCGCCCTGATTGACCGGCCCGAGGATTGGTTCAACGCGCTGCCTTCGTATTTTGGGCTTCCCTCATTCCAACAAATGGTCACCAACAATGCGAAACCCGCCACGCACACCCAATCGGTTTTTATCTGCCGGTCGGCGGAAGACCCGGGCGCAACTTACTTTCTGCCCTACGGGATGAACATGAACCTTTCGCCGTGGAACCTGCCGGTGGCAACGAAGTTCGGCGAAGTCATTCGACCGGCGTGCGTCGTCGCGATGGCGGATGCGCCCGGTCCCTATGCCTCCACGTTTCCGTCCTTGCGGGCATACAGCGTCGTGGCGCGCCATGTGGCGCGGGCGAACCTGCTGTTCCTCGCCGGCCAGGTGCAATCCCTCTCGGGCGCGTATGTCGGTTGCGGCGCCGGTGATCCGCAGCACGATGACGTGCGCTGGCTCACGGGCACGGCCAGCGACGCCCAGGCCCACGATTACTGATTGAATGAAAAGCAGGCGTTTAACCCGAATTCCGAAATTGGTAGGGATGGCGCGCTGCGCCGTCACCGCGTCGTTTAGGCGCGGAACCGACCCGGGACCCACGGCCGCCCTTGCACAATTCGTTCCGCCCGCTGGACGCGGGCGGAGACAGCACAGCGCTGTAGAGTTGTCAAGACATCGGTAACAGGTGGCCATTGACTTCGCTGACTGGATAAATGAACGGCAAGGTGGTGCTGGCGGCGAGGTTGAGTTCCCGAAAATACATGTTACGGAAG
>JBEKEJ010000086.1:0-11846 GCA_050013895.1 Verrucomicrobiota bacterium
AATTACCGGCGCGCGCAAACGATTTGAAATAGCGGTAAAAAGGAAAGCTTTGGAATGACCTGCCTGCCTGTTCTCGGCATAACCCCACAGTTGTTCTTGGAAGACTTTGAATGCTTTGTCCGGTTTGCGAATTTGATAAAGCCCGATGTCATTTGTGTCGGAGCCGGGCACTATTTCAATTGTGGCCAAATCTGCTTTTGTCAGGCCATTTGCTTGAGCAAATAAATAGATCGTGTTTGTATCCAAAAGTTCCTGCCGGATTTCCTTAGAATTATCCAGAATGGCAGAATGATGAAGCAGAAATGAAAGGTTAATGTCCATTTCAGCGTGAAATTTGGCCGGTGCCACTGCTGAAACTTGCGCCGAACAGACACAGCATAGCAGTAGAAGCCCCATCGCGAACATTTTGCACGCAGTTTTTTTCATGCTGGTCGAAATTCAGGGCTGGCGGATTGCCCTTCACTTCCGGTTTCAGCCGCGACTTTATTTCCCTCTCCCGTTCCTGTCCAGCGTTCATTGCTCAAAAAAGATTTAGACGCGAATTACGCCAATTAACGCGAATTGAATTGGCGAGAATTCGTGGAATTCGCGTCAAAAAATCTGTCTTCATTCGTGTCATTGAATTTTTGGCTGTTTGCTGCAAAACTGTGGGCGCAATGCGAATCCTCGCCCTCGATCACGGAACCAGGCGCATCGGCGTTGCGGTGAGCGATGAAACCAAAACCATCGCGCAGCCGCTGGAATACATTCCCGCCGAGCCGTTCGCGGATTTCCTGGCGCGGCTGAAAAGATTGCTCGGCGAAAAGGAAGTTGACCTCATCCTCATCGGCCTGCCGCGCAACCTGGACGGCAGCTACGGCGCGGCGGCGCAAAAGGTGGAGTCGTTCATCGCCGTGTTGAAAACGGCCATCGCCGTGCCGATAAGAACCTGGGACGAAAGGCTGACTTCGGCGCAGGCGAACCGGATTTTGATCCAAGGCGGCGTGCGCCGCGCCAAGCGCAAGGAGAAAGTGGACAAAATGGCCGCGGCGATTTTGTTGCAAAGTTATCTCGACGGGATTTAATCAATCGACCACGGATGAACACGGATAAACACGGATTTTCCGCCTGCAAACAAGACGCGGAGGCGCAGAGGACGCAGAGAAAGGCAAAGTTATTGATCCATCTCTGCGGCCCTCCGCGTTCTCCGCGCCTTTGCGTTAATCCGGAATCTCTTTCACCCGTTTGTTATCTGTGGCCATCCGTGTTCATTCGTGGTTAAGCAAATTTTGTGGACAAGCAGAAATTCAAACTCGTCATCGCCTACGACGGCACGGCTTACGAAGGCTGGCAGGTGCAGAAAACCGGCACCGGCGTCCAGCAAATCGTCGAGACGGCGCTGGCAAAATTGTTTCCCGGCGCGCCGCGATTGCATGGCTCCAGCCGCACGGACACCGGCGTTCACGCGCTCGGCATGGTGGCGCATTTTGAAGTTCCCGGCACGGAATTCAAGATGACCACGCGCAAGCTCGCATTGGCGCTGAATGCCTGGTTGCCGGAGGATGTCCGGGTGCTTTCGGCTTCACGCGCACCGGAGAAATTTCACGCCCGGTTCGACGCGGCGGGCAAACAGTATCGCTATTTTGTCTGGAACCACACGGCGATGAATCCGTTGCTGCGTCATAGCGCGTGGCAGGTGACGCGTCCGCTCGACTTGAAGGCCATGCGCGCCGCCGCGCCGCGGTTTGTCGGGCGGCACGATTTCAAATCGTTCGCTGCCAGCCGGAATTACGAAATGGCATCCACCGTGCGCAAACTTGCGCGGTGCGACATCAGGAAATCCGGTCGCTTGTTGACGTTCATCATCGAGGGTGACGGATTTCTCTACAAGATGTGCCGCGGCATCGTCGGGACGCTGGTGCAGATCGGTTTGGGCAAGTTTCCGCCGACGGAAATCAAGCAGATGCTGGCGCAAAAAGACCGGCGCGTGGCGGGGATGACTGCGCCGGCGCACGGGCTGGTGCTGTGGAAGGTGTTGTATCCAGCTCAAAGGCGCAAAGGCGTAAAGGCGCGCAAGTGAGAGACGGCTTGCGAAAATTGTGGGTGGCACCCGCGTCTCGCGGGTTGTTTCGGGCGTCGCGCCCGAAACGGTTTGCCGGTGGAGGCTGCTTTTGTTCGTCTGCCAGTCCGCAGTTGAAAGCGCGCCGTGGCAATTCGGCGGGACGCCGAATTGAACCCGCGAGACGCGAGTGCTGCACAAAATCCAAATGAACATCGTCCTGGTTGAACCGGAAATTCCGCCGAACACGGGCAACGTGGCGCGGTTGTGCGCCGCCACCCGGACGACGCTGCACCTCGTCGAGCCGTTTGGCTTCAAACTGGGTGACGCGCAACTCAAGCGCGCCGGCATGGATTACTGGCAACAGGTCGAATGGCATCGCTGGAAGAACTGGAGCGCGTTCGTGGAGAAACTTCCGGCGGACGCACGGCTGTGGTTCATCGAATCCAACGGGCCGGAACTTTACACGCAAGCGAAATTGTCGGCGGAGGATTATCTGGTTTTTGGGCGGGAGACCGCCGGGTTGCCGAGGCCGTTGTTGGCGCAGCACCGCGAGCGCTGGCTGCGGATTCCGATGTTCAACGAAAAAACGCGTTCGTTGAATCTGTCGAATTGCGTGGCGCTGGTTTTATTTGAGGCCTTGCGGCAGCAGGGATTCAAAAACGAAATTCGTTGAATCTTGAAATGCCGAAGCGCGAACCGATTTAGCGATTGAACGATTCACGATTTAACGTTTAGCATCCGGACATGGGCGCTTGGCGCAGTGGTTAGCGCGTCTCGTTTACACCGAGTAGGTCGGGGGTTCGAATCCCTCAGCGCCCACCAGCCTTCGTTCGGAGCATAGCGGAGAATGAAGGCTGCCGCGTCGAAGTAAAACGAAGACGGGCTATGATACACAACTTCCCATGAATGCTCCGAACTACGGCTCGGCAAGCCAGCCACCTCGACGAAAAGCGAGGCTGCCGCGCCGAAGCTGAAAGCGCAGGCGGGCCGGGCTTACGTTGCAACCAAAGTCCCATCGCCGCGAAGTTTCATCCGTCGTCCGCGCCACTCAACCGTGCTGCCCGTGAACGCGCCGAGCCAGATCGCCGCTTGCAGCATATCCTTCACCGGCACCAGCCACGGCGGTGCGAGTTTGTCACGTGACGGCATGAATTGGCGCTGAAGATTTTGGGCGAGGCAAATTCGGATCAATAAACAGGAGGCGGCGGCCAGCGGAGCGCACAGCGTCACCGACGACATCAGCGAAACCGCCAGCCAGAACAGCGGCCAGAACGTGGCATTGGACAGGATGCTGAAAAAATAGGGCAGGGGTTGGCAGACGCGGATGGTGCGCGCCCAACGGAGTTGATGTTTCCAGACTTCGCTCCAATTCATCGGCGAAACCCAACATTCCACGACGACAGGGCAAAGGCTGATGCGATGGCCATTTTTGGCGATACGATGGCCGAGTTGGTAATCATCCGCCAGACAGTCGGCCAGAGCGTTGAACCCGCCGATTTCTGGGAGCAATTGGCGCCGCGTGAGCATTACTGCGCCGAGAGCGAAGGTAAGCGGTTTGAGGCTCGCGGCCTGCAATACCTGGCTCCAGAAATCGGCATTGATGGCGACGGCTTCCCATTGCATCGCGAGAGTCGTCGGATTGGCGAGGCGGTAAAAACAGTTGACCAGGCCGGTTCTCGGATCGCGCAGCGGCGCGACGAGGTTGGCGAGAAGATCCGGCGGCACGCGCACGTCGGCGTCACTGACCAGAATCAAATCGTGCCTGGCGAGTTTTTCGAGTTGAACGAGCTTGGCGACTTTGGCATTCGCGCCGGACAGGGGGCCACAAACAACGAGTTGCGCGTCGTGTCCCGGATTTTCCGCAATCAGATCGCGGACGATATGGCACACCGGGTCATTTGCATCGGCGACGCCGAAGAGGATTTGTGTCCGGCCGGTGTAATTTTGGTTGAACCAGCTCCGGAGGGATTCGGCGGTGGTTTCGTCGCAGCCCTTGAGCGGTTTGAGCAGGGTGATGGCCGGCGAAAAGGAAAGGTCGGCAGCGCGCCGGTGCAGCGGAAATCGCCGCGCGGCGAACCATTGCCAGAGTGCGAGCACCAGGCTCAACAACGCGAGGACGGCGAGAATTGCGTTGGCAAAATTCACCGGCAAGAAATCAAAAATCAGGCGGCGGCGCCGGCCGTTTTGGCTTCGGGATGCTCGTCGAGCACGAGCACGCCGTGCGGCGGGAGGTCGTAATTGCCGGAGAAGGTGTTGCCGGTGAGGTAGTCGTGCATCGGCTTGTAAAACTGGATGCGGACGGGCGAATTTTGATGATTGAGCAGGAAATAAACCCGCGTGCCTTCCTTCTCGCGCATGCTGACCTCGACGTTTTCAGGGACTTTGAGGAGGGGTTGCAGCCCGCACATCTGGCGCAGCCAGACGATGAAATCGTGGTAGAAGTGCTGGTGGCTCATCGTGCCGATGTAAATCGCCTTGCCAAGTCCGAAGTTGTTCATGGTAATGGCGGGGCGCCCGGCGTAAAAATCCTTCGCGTAAGCCGCCAGAATCTGGCAGCCCTTTGGTTCGATCACGTCGCACCAGAGCCGCGCGGGATGCAGATGGCTCGTTTGGAACGCGCCCTTGAAGGTGAGATGATTTTCCTCGCCGGGCGGAATGGGATCGAACTCCAACACTTCCATGCCGAACAGGTCGGTCAGGTCGTTGGGATAACCGGTGTCGGGCGCGATGCTGTATTGGTCCACCAGGCCCGTGTTGAATGTGCTGACCAGCGTGCCGCCGTTCTGGACGTAAAGTTTCAGCCGGTCGGCCTCGCCGGCGGCCAGCAAATGCAGCGACGGGGCGATGACCAGCTTGTAGCGCGATAAATCCTCCGTCGGGCGCGCGAAGTCCACCGGAATGTTCCGGTCGTGCAGCGCGTTGTAAAAGAGCTGGATGTGCTCGCGCAGGTTGAAGAATTTGCTTGGTTGCATGGGCAGTTGCAACGCCCAGTCGTTGTCGTGTGTGTAAAGGATGCAGGTCTGGGGCACAACCTTCGTGTCCTTGATCGCGGGCGCGAGCAGCTTGAGTTCCTCGCCGATCTGGCTGATTTCCCGATAAACGCGCGTGTTGCCCTCAATATGATGCGACAGCACGGCCCCGAAAAATTTCTCATTGCCGACCCGCGACTGCCGCCAGTGATAATAAAGCACGCCGCACGCGCCGCGCGAAATCAACTGATACGTAAACAGCCGGATGACACCGGGGCGCACGAGCGAATTCACATCCTGCCAGTTGACTTGGCCGGCTTTCTGTTCAATCACCCAAAAACCGCAATCGCCATCAGGCGTGCGGATGTTCTCCTTTTTAAGCGAGCGCAGGATATCAATGTCGCAGGCCAGTTCGGCGGATTTGGCTTTGATGGCGGCGTTGGTCTCCACGGACACGAAATCCACCGCGTCCGCCATGTCGAAATGATCGAATTTGCGCCGGAGCGCGCGGAGGTTGACGGTGACGGGATGGTCGGGGCAATGTTCGTGCAGCACATCGGCCTGCATGCGGATGAAGGCGATGATGGCATCGCTGCAAAAGCGGTTCCAATCGAGCAGAAGCGCCGGATTATGCTTGCCGGGCGCATACAGGGGCATCGGCACTTGGTCGAAGGAGGAAACGACCTGTCCCAAGTAGCGCAGACCCAGCCGGTCGTTGAGGCGCTCGACGGTCTCATATTTCAACTTGAGCCAATTCTGCCATTCCAGCCGGGAATCCTCGTTGAACGACCACTCGGTTTGATGGCCGCCAATGCCGCCGTCAATCTGCCAGGCGAGGAGTTGAGGATGATCACCGAGTGTGCGGGCCATGTTTTCGACCAAGCGCTTGGCAGCGTTCCAAAAAGTGTCATTGTTGAAGCACACCGCGCGGCGCGTGCCTTCGTGTTTGACCAGCCCGCGCTCGTCCAGCGGCAGAATATCGGGATATTTGCGCGCCAACCAGATGGGGGGGGCGGCGGTCGGCGTGCCCAGCACGACTTTGATGCCGTGGTCCGCCATGATGTCCATCACGCGCCGCAACCAGCCGAAATCGTATTTGCCTTCCTTGGGTTCGCAAAGGCCCCAGGAAAATTCCCCGATGCGGACGACATTGAAGCCGGCCTTGACCATCAGTTCGGCGTCACGCTGCCAGGCGCCCTCGGGATCGTCGGCGGTGCCGCCGTAAGGGAAAACCCACTGCTCAGGATAATAATCAACGCCAAAAAACATAAACCACCATGATTGCAACTCGTGAGCTTCGTGCGGATTATAAAAGCTGGCCGGTGCGCTGGCAATCCCAAAATTATAAATCCGCGCGAGCGGAAAAAGCCCGTCAATTCGAGGCTTTCCTGAACAAAGCGGCGTCGGGCCAATCCAGCAGCCGCTGCCTTTCCGCCTCGCGTTTCAAATTTTGCGCTTTATTCTCCAGCCTGAATTCTGAATTCTTAATCTCATGGCGTTCCTGAACGACAATTTTTTGAAACTGAATGCCGGCTACCTCTTTCCTGAAATCAACCGGCGCGTAAAGGTTTTCAGCGAGGCAAATCCCGAAGCCGCCCAGCGCCTCATCCGTTGCGGCATCGGCGACGTGACCGAACCGCTGCCGCCTGCGGCCGTCGCCGCGATGCACCAGGCCGTGGACGAAATGGCCGTGCGCGAAACGTTCCGGGGCTACGGCCCGGAGCAGGGCTACGAATGGCTGCGCGCCGCGATTGCGAAAAACGATTTTCGCGACCGCGGCTGCGACGTGACTGACGACGAGATTTTCGTCAGCGACGGCGCCAAATGCGACTCCGGCAACATCCTCGACATCCTCGGCGCGAAGAACAAAATCGCCATCAGCGACCCGGTCTATCCGGTTTATGTGGACACGAATGTCATGGCCGGTCACACGGGCGGGGCGAACGAAGCCGGCACCTACTCGAAGCTCGTCTATCTGCCATGCAAGCCGTCCAACGGGTTCATTCCCGAACCGCCGAAACGGCACGTGGACGTGATTTACCTCTGCTCGCCGAACAACCCGACCGGCGCGGCCGCGAATCGTCCGCAGCTCGAAACGTGGGTGAAATACGCGCTGGAACACAAAGCCGTCATATTATTCGACGCCGCATACGAGGCTTACATTACAGATGCGAACCTGCCGCATTCGATCTACGAAATCCCCGGCGCGCGCGAGTGCGCCATCGAGTTCCGCAGTTGCTCGAAGAACGGCGGGTTCACCGGCGTGCGCTGCGCGTTCACCGTTGTTCCCAAAACGCTCAACGCGCAGACGAAATCCGGGGACTTCAAACCGCTGCACCCGCTCTGGCTGCGGCGCGCGACGACGAAATTCAACGGGGTGAGTTACATCACGCAACGCGGCGCCGAGGCGCTTTACTCGCTGGAAGGCAAGGCACAGGTGCATGCGCTCATCGCCCATTATCTCGGCAACGCGAAAGTGTTGCGCGAAGGCGCAAAGCAGGCCGGGCTGAAAGTTTTCGGCGGCGTGAACGCGCCATACATCTGGGCGAAAGCCCCGAAGGGCGTCACGAGCTGGCAGGCGTTCGACAGAATTCTGGCCGAGGCGAACGTGGCCATCACACCCGGCAGTGGTTTTGGTTCGCGAGGCGAGGGTTATTTCCGCATCAGCGCCTTCAACAGCCGCGCCAGCGCCGAAGAAGTCGCCCGCCGGTTGCAGGAATTGAAGTGGTGAGAATTTGGCGGAGGCGGATGGTGGCTGTCGGCTTATATCTATTACAGCCAGCAGGTTAAGCCTGATTTTCAGGCTGATTTTCTGGTTTCGACCCCGGTGGTATGCGCGCCGGCCCCACTTTGCCCGAAGGTTGGCCAGCTTGATCTACCTTTTCGACGACGAGCATCGCAACGGGCATGTTGGTCGGCACCAGTTCGAGGCCAAGTTGGTTTAGCAAGGCCGGTCGGAAATCATCAATTTTGTGGTCGTTCCAATTCATGGAGAATTGCTCCATGTTCAGCTTGAGGTTAAAATCGAAGCCGCCGGAAAGCACGGTGTGGTCAATGATCGGGGTGCGCAGATATTATCCGGGCCTTTGGTTGCGGCGCGGCTCAGTTCTTGGTTTTTGGGCGTCATTCGTGTTACCATAATGCCCAAACCCTTATTGCGCCCGGACTGTCCACGCCGGTTGGCACATACGCGGTTGACATCACCGGCCAGCCGTGGCAGTTCTCGTTGCTAGACCCCATCACCCATTCACTATGAGAACGATGATACGAAAATCCATCATACTCACGGCCATGCTTGCTGGCTCACTGCTCAACGCTGGTGCGGCCAATTGGACGAACTGGAATAACGACCAAAGCCTTGGCTCATTCTACGCCGTCGCTGGCACTGCCAAGGAAACGGTCGCTGTTGGCATTGACGGACTCATCGCCACCCGCAACAACACCACCGGCGTTTGGACGAGCCAGACCTTCCCCGGCGACCCTGATTTCCGAGCGATTGTTTATGCCAATAATCAGTATGTTGTCGTCCGCGAGGCGGGTTTTATTATGACCAGCCCGGATGGACTCAAATGGACGAGTCGCGTTTCACCCACCACAAACAATCTGCTGGGATTATTGTGGAACGGGCATCAATACCTTGCGGTTGGCGATAAAGGAACGATATTGTCCAGCCCGGACGGTATCCACTGGACGAGCCGCAGTTCGGGAAGCGAGATAGACTTTTACAGTCTCAGCTATTCTGGCACCCGATATGTTGCCGTGGGGAATGATGGCATTCGCATCAGCAGTGATTCCATTGCTTGGATGCCCCCAACGACTGCGCCCACGAAGGTTCCGTTTACAGCCTGCACATGGACAGGCACCGAGTTTCTGGCCTGCGGACTTGGCTTGGACAGGAATCCCACCATCTACACCAGCCCGGACGGTGATGTCTGGACGCTACGTAACACCAGCATCATGGCATCTCTGCGGGCGGCGACGACCATCAACGGCACGATTTACATCGCAGGCGATAGCGTCATCGAGAAATCCACCGACGGCGGAACGACGTGGACGGACACCTACAACAACTCTGACGGCAACAAACTCTTCATGGGTTTGGCAGCCAACGGTGAGTATTTGATTGCCGTCGGATTCAATCACAACGTTTGGGCAATGCCGCTGTCAGTGACGCCATAATTCAAAATGTCAAATCTGGCAGGCCCCGCTGCTGTTCCGGCAATAGGGTCAAAACCATCGGTAGCCAACGCGGGTTGATTATGAAAACACGAGATGCCATTTTGCTGACGATGGCGCTAATTCTTCTTACGTCCTTTGTCGGACTGAAAGTTGCTGGCAAGTATGTCCCGTTGAGTTGGTTTATGATTTTGGGCACCGCCATTTGGGCGGCAATTGATTCGTCCAAGATTCATCTCAAGCGTTATAAGTCTGGCATCTCATACGGGCCAGTTGTTCTGTTCTTTGGCTTTCTGCTGCTTTGGATTGTGGCTTTTCCGTGGTATCTCGCCATGCGTTACAAGATTACGACAGGCACAGCGGTTCTGAAGGATGAAGCTACGAATGTTGCCGCCTTACGAAAGGATGATTAACAAGGCGATGGGGCTGGTGCGGTTGGGGGGCAAATGTTGTGCGGGCGGGCGTGAAACGCCGTTCCTGTGGCCACCCGGACCAAAAAACACCGCTGCCGGTCGGCGTTTGGCCAAGCTGGTGAAAAAACTTGCACCGGTGGTTGCTGCGGATGGTATTGGGCTAAACCCTGAACCGGCCCAAGCCGTCCTAGCGTTTCCTCGAACGTGCCCCTAAATCTCTTGCCTTTTCGAGAGGGGCTTTGACCTTTCGCGCAAGCCCTCTCATTGGGTAGAGGTTTTCATCGTTTTTGACGCCGGTGGTGGCTGCGGGGCTGAGCGGCGTGGCATTCATCGTTGCGGAAACAGGCTTATCTAAATTTTGGCTTTTTTTATTCACTACCTACAACTATGGTTTGTTTTGAATTCGTCGGATTTCAAAGTAAGCCCCATTCCCAGCCGCGAAGAGCAGGGCTGCGGCAAGAATTTCCCATGTCATTGTGCCCATGAAATCCGAAAAGAGCTTATGCCCTGCCAACTTGCGAAGTATAACCCCCACGCCCACAAACTGGGCCAAAAACCCGTTTCAGAAGCCCGCTGGGGGCCGTTTTAGACCGTTACCTAAATCCCACGAAGCCACCCCTGACGCACAAAAAGGCAGCTTGTTATTCGGCAACGGTGTTGGTGGTCGCTGGTGAAAGGCCGGAATCCGGCCAGCCGACAGATTGGGGCACAGGATTGCGGTGACTGGGGTGGGGCGCAATAATGTTGCGGGTTGGCGTGAAACGTCGTTCCTGCGGGCAGCCAGCGTGGAAAATCCGCAATTAGTCGCCATTTTGGCCAAGCTGGTGAAAAAACTTGCCAACCACGGTGAGCAGGGCGCAAGGTGACACCGAATGAACCATGCCACGAAAAAGACCATCTCAATCATAATCGTGGCCAGCACGTTGGTTCTGGCCGGTTGTTGCACATCACATCAGGTCACATCCTGCCAGTGTCAGAATACCGCCATTCCGTCAGGCGCACGTATTGTTAACACCACGCTGTCACCCACGGTCACTGCGCCCCTCAGTTTACCACGAGTGAAGGCGGCATCTAATCACAGTTAATTTGCATTAAGCATATGGCTCTTAATCCTGACTCTGCACTAGATAACTTGACTCGTATGGTTCAGGTAATCGAAGGCGACCGGGAGTTATATGATTGGTTTTGCACGCTCGCTCACAAGTCCACAGTGACGAGACGTAACAAGATTTATGCGATGGTTGAGAGGATGAGGGCTGAGAGAACGGACGCGGATTTGGTTGCATCATTTCGGTTGCTTGCAGATTCCAGAGTATTTGATGCAGCATGTGAGGCTTTGTGCGTGAGTCACAAAAATGCAGCCTAACCCGCTATGGAAGCCTCTGCGCGTTCAGTTTTGACCGTAACGTGACATTTAGTTATCCTCGTTCCGTTGCTGGGCTGGCCGCCGGTGGCCGTGGCTCATTTTGGAACGTGGCAGCATTATACTTTATGAAAACCGTAATCATCACTGGAGTTATGGCAGCCACAGTTTTATTGGCAGGCTGTGGTAAGAAAAATAGTTCATCGGGCAGTTCCGCCACGCCGCCAACGGCGCAGGCAGACGCTGCATCATCGTCATCACCCGTCGCCCAGCCAGCCCTGACCGCTTGGCAGCAGGGTGACAAAGCGACGGCGGTTAATAGTTTTGTGGCAGCAGACTGGAGTGCCCGCCCATTATTTACGCCTAGTTCGCCATTGACCCTCAGCGACAACCAATTTAAGGAACTTTCAGAAACCGACCGCGAAGCAAAAGCCCGCGAGATTTATGCACAGCTTGGTTCATTTAAGCTGTTGGCAGCAGCAGTGAGACAAGCTGGACTCGATGCCGCCTCGAAAGGTGACACTGCTCAGGCTAGGAAGTATTTTACATCGTTGAAGCAGTGCGGCACGGCTCTCGATAGTCCAGACTGCTGCGATGTTGTTCGGATAGTCGGTAGGGCATTCAAGAGAATGGCCGACACTGAGTTGGCGGAGATTGGACAATGACCATGCGGCCAATCCGCTCGCCAGCGTCGGGTTTGGGGCCAATAGCGTAGAGCGACCTGAGCGGCGAGGCGAGGCTGGCACAGGGATGTTTTTGCTGCGGCAAAAATCCTTGATGAAAATTCGCGGGTCTGATTTTCTAACTCCATGATAAAGGCCACAGATAGAAAGACACGAGAAGATAAAAGGTATCGGCTAACAGCCCGTCATCAGGTCGCTGAG
>JBEKEJ010000087.1:0-11692 GCA_050013895.1 Verrucomicrobiota bacterium
CGTCCGGCAGCTCGACAAAAACGATGTCGGTCAACTCCTGCTGCGCGTGGTCGGTGATGCCCACGGTCGCGGTGTCGCCTTTGACGCGCACCCATTCGTGGGATTTCGTGTATTTCAAATCCGAAGGAATGTTGCTCATAATGTTTTAACCGCGGATGACGCGGATGGCACGGATTAAAGACTGTTCTGCGAATCCGCGCAATCCGCGAAATCAGCCGTTCAATCTTTCCGGTAAATCGGTTTCGGCACAACGACCGCCGCGAAGCGTTTGCCGCGGATTTCGATTTCAATCTCCGTATCGGGCTTCGCCCGTTCGGGCGGCACGTATCCCATGCCAATGCCGACGCCGAGCGAAGGGCTTTGGGTGCCGCTGGTGACGACGCCGGCCTTCGCGCCGTTGCTCCAAATCGGATACTGCGGCCGGGGCGGCGCGGATTTTCCCGTCATCTTGAACGCAACCAGTCTTTTCCCCGGACCGTTCGCCTTTTGTCCGGCGAGAACCGGCCGGCCGACGAATTCACCTTTATCGAGCACGACGAAGAACCCCAGCCCGGCTTCGATGGGCGTGGTGTCCTCGTCCAATTCATGTCCGTAAAGCGGATAGCAGACTTCCGTGCGCAGCGTGTCGCGCGCGCCCAGGCCGCACGGTTTGATGCCGAACGGCCGGCCCGCCGTGAGAATGTTGTCCCAGACATGTTCGACGGCTTCATCCGAACCGACGATTTCAAATCCGTCCTCGCCGGTGTAGCCCGTGCGTGAGACGAGGACGCTGTGGTTTTCAAATCTGAATCCGCCGATCTGGTTCTTCTTCAAATCGGTCACGGCGTTGACACGCATGGCCGAAACGGACACGCCGGGAAGACAGCCGTTGATGAATTCACTGACCCGCGGCCCCTGCACGGCCACGGCGGCGTAATTGTGCGAGGCGTCGGTGAGGCGCAATTCGGCGCGCCGCGGAAATTTTGCCGCCTGCGATTGCAGCCAGGCGACATCCGCCTCGATGCGCGAAGCGTTGATGATGAGCAGATAAACCTCCCCGGAAAGCCGGTAGGCATACAAATCGTCAATGACGCCGCCTCGTTCGTTGCACATGAGCGTGTATTGGCCTTCCCCGGGCGCGAGCCGGCGAATGTCGTTCGTGAGGATTAAATTAAGAAATTCCGCCGCGGCGGCGCCGCTGGCGGTCACTTCGCCCATGTGCGAAATGTCAAAAATGCCGGCGGCGTTGCGGACGGCGAGATGTTCCTCGACGATGCTCGTGTATTGGACGGGCATCTCCCATCCGCCAAAATCAATCAGTTTCGCGCCGAGTTTCTGGTGCGTGGGGAAGAGGGCGGTGCGTTTGGGCATGAAATTTTATGAGCAGATTCCGCGAATTGACACCGGCCGGGAAGAACTCGCGAAAATTGGCGTAATTCGCGGATGTCCGGTCAGCCCCATTTCTCGGTTTTCATCTGCTCCTTTGGCACCCCAAGGCCGCGCAGGACAACTTCCTCAGCAAACTCAACGAGTGGGTTGGGGCCGCACGCGTAGAAGACCGTGCCCGCCAGGTCACTGATGTGCGCCTTGACCCAATCCGGGGTGATGCGTCCCGCGCGCCCGTTCCATGAATGTTCCGGCTTCAAGCGCGTGCAGGTGACGTGAAATTTAAAATTCGGATTTTCCCGCTCTAATTGCCGGAATTCGTCATTGAAAATAATATCGCTCGGCGTGCGGACGCTGTAGAGAACCGTGATCCTGGTTTCCAATTTCCGGCGCGTGGCTTCGCGGGTGAAGCCGCGAAACGGCGTCACACCCGAACCGCCCGCCACGCAAATCAGATGCTTGTTGGGCTCGTAAACCGGCAAGAATTTTCCAACCGGCGGAATGACGAACAATTTATCGCCCACTTTCGCCCAGTCCACGATGCGCGTGCCCATTTTGCCGTCGCGCTTGACGGTGACTTCGTAAAAGCCGCGGTCGAGCGCGCACGAGGAGAGCGAATAGGCGCGTTTATAACCTGGCGAGTCCGGCCAGTACACGGTGATGAATTGTCCCGTCTTGAAATCGGGATTATGGCCGTCCGGCCATTTAAGCCGGATGGTTTTGGTGTCGGGCAATTCCATGGTCGCCAATTCGACTGGCATTTCGAGAATTTCTCTTGCCATAAATTTGTAAGAGGTTTGAGGCTAATCAATTCCTTCAAGGGCAGCAAGCGTTGGATGTTCTACAATTTCGGCAAAGGCGCCACCTACCGTTTTCTGCCAAACTCTGAACCATTATTGCCAGTCATTGTGAATTCAGCCGCGCAAGGACTTCCTGCGCCAGCACTTCATACGCCGCCGCGCCGGCGCTGTATTTGTCGTAATGAATGATGGGTTTGCCGAAACTCGGCGCTTCCGCCAGCCGCGTGCTGCGTGGAATCATGGTGTCAAAGACGAGCGCGCCCAATAGATTCCGCACCTCGCCCACCACTTCGTTGGCCAGTTTCGTGCGGCCGTCAAACATCGTCATCACCACGCCGAAGATGTCGAGCCGCGGATTGACGCCCGCGCCGCGCAACTGCGTCAGCACCCGGTTCATCATCGAAATGCCTTCGAGCGCATAATACTCGCATTGCAGCGGGATGAGCAGGCCGTCGCTGGCGGCGAAGGCGTTCAGCGTCAAAATCCCCAGCGACGGCGGGCAATCAATGAAGACCGCGTCAAAGCGCTGTGATTCAACCACGGGTTTCAACGCGGCGGCAACGCGAAGCAAATAGTTGTCCGAACGTGCCAGTTCCACATCCGCGCCGCACAAATCGACTTCGCTGGGGACAACTTCAAGTCGCTCGAATGCCGTGGCTTTGATTTTGTCGAGGAGGCTGCCTTCGCCGAGCAGCACGCGATACGCGCTGGCGCCCTCGGTCTTTTCCAGGCCCAGCCCGCTGGTGGCGTTGGCCTGCGGGTCGAGGTCGAAGAGCAACACTCGCCGGCCAACGGCGGCCAGGCACGCGGCGAGATTGACGGCAGTAGTTGTCTTCCCTACGCCGCCTTTTTGATTGGCGACCGCGATGACTTTGGTTGGCACCTGCCTGATTAAAGGCAAATTGGGGCGCGGATTCAAGCGCGCAACGAGGGGGGCCGGCAGAAATCAGTTGCTCCGGAACGAAAAGCTGACCGGCTGTACCAGCGGGTTATGCTGGTCAAAGGGCGACGCGATCGGCTCGAGACTGAAAACCGGATTGGTGTTGACTGCCAATCCCGTCTGCGCCGACGAAAGATCGGGCAATGTTGCGTCAGCGAGAGAAACAGCAGGTTGAGTCATCGCCGTGAACAATGTTGTTTTCAGGGTGGCATCGGGACGCTCGGCATAAACAATTCCCAACAGCAACAGCAAGCACAACATAGAGGCGAACGAGCCGATATACACCGGTTTTGCCTCAAACACCTGAAGGATTTTCATCAGCCACGATGGCCCGGCAAGCTCCCACGACCCGGCGGTTTCGCCCGCACGAATGCGGAACATCACCTGGCCGGAAAAACTGTTGAAATAGCCGGGCGGCGGAATTTCATGCCGTTTGAGCGCCATCAAGCGGCGCAACGATTCGAAGTTGTTTTCGCTGGCGTTCATGCTGGCCCCAAGTAATTGGACAGATGCCCCTGCAATTGCTGCCTTGCGTAAAACAGCCGCGACCGCACCGTGCCAATATTACAATCCATAATCTTCGCGATTTCGTCGTGTGACAACCCTTCCACATCATGCAAGACGACGACCAATCTATGAGGTTCAGACAACTTCATCATGGCCGCGTTCAACTTTTCCTGTAATTCCGTCAAACTGGCCTCCCGGCGGGGGGTTTTGTCCGAAATTAACGCCACCAAATCCGGGTCATGCTCGGCGTTGAAGTCCAAGTCGTTCAGGCTCATGTGAGTGCGGTTTTTCCGTTGTTTCAGGAAATTGATGGTTTTGTTGACCGCTATCCGGTAGAGCCACGTGTAAAAACTGGAGCCGCCCTTGAAGGTTTTGATCGCCTGAAACGCCTTGATGAACGATTCCTGGGCCAGATCGTTGGCATCCTCGTGATTGGATGTCATGTGATAAATCGTGGCGTAGATGCGTTCCTGATAACGCCGCACCAGTTCATCGTAAGCGCCCAAATCGCCGCGGCGCGTGCGCCGCACCAGCGCCTCTTCATCTATGGACGCGGGCGATTCCGGGTCCTGTCGTGCGGCTGGTTCGGCCATAATCATAATTTCCCAATTAAACAGCCAATGCGCTGGTTTGTTGCGCCAAATAATCTGCCAGGCCAGACAAACCCGCGCGTCCACTCGATTCTGGCAGGACGCGCAATGCCTGCCGCCCCTGCTCCAAATAGTGCCGGATAACTTCCAGTGTTGGACCAAGAGTCTCGTATTTGGCCAGCAATTCGTTGACGCGCGGCAACGCCGACGGCTGCCAGTTCTGCGCCAGTTCCTCCAGCTCCGCGCGATCGGCGGGGCCCGCCCGTTCCCACACCAGCAGCACGGGCCAGGTCAACTTGCCATTCGCCAGGTCCGTGCCAAGCGACTTGCCGGCCTCGGCCTCCAAACCGAACAAATCCACGCAATCGTCATAAACCTGATACGCCGAGCCGAACGCCGAGCCAAATTGTCGCAACGCCGCATGCGGTTCCGCCGGGGCATGGCTCAAAAATGCCGCCAAATCGCACGACAGCGTGAACAGCTCGGCGGTTTTCATTTCGATGACGCGGAAATAATCACGCTGCGAAACCTGAAACTTGCGGCGCTGCTGCGTTTGCAGGATTTCACCGGCACAAACGGTGTCCGTGGCCGTCGCCACCGCGCGGCAAACTTCCGGCGTGGGGAATCCCGCCGCCAGTTTCAATGCCTGCGCAAAGAGGCAATCGCCGAACAGCACCGCGATTTCATTACCGCAATTCGTCGCGAGCGTGGGCCGGCCGTGCCGGATTTCAGCCTCGTCTATCACGTCGTCGTGGATGAGGGTGGCGAGATGGACCATTTCGACGATGACCGCCGCCGTCACGTGCGCGTCGGTGACTTTGCCGAGCGAACCGGCGGCCAGCGCCACCAGCATCGGGCGCAGATGCTTGCCCCCACCCTTCAGCGCATATTTGGCGTAGGGAACGATTTGCGGATCGAATTCATGCACCTGCCGGAGGAGTTGTTCGGTGACCGCGTGCAGAAAAGGCTCCACCGGTTCCACGAGGTGCTTCCAGGAACCGTTCGGATTGGCATTCGGCGAGCCAAGTGCCGCTTTGGTCGCCACCTTTGATTCAGCCGCCAGCATTCGCCTGAATCTACGGCGGCGGGGCGGTCTAGTCAAACCCGTTGTATTCTGCGCCGCCAGCAGCAAAAACCGCCAATTCGAGCCTCGCTTTCCTGCGGGGAGGACCTCGATTTGCCCGAGAAACGGCGAGAGGAATTTGCCGGGGCGCAGGGCTCGCGGCGGCCTCTTCTCAACTTAATGGTTCCGGCCGGGATCAGGCACAGACGAGACGGCGTCCGGAGAACCCACGCTTTGAACCAAACGGCCTAGGCTGGGCCTCGGACTGACAACAGGATGTCAAACTTCCGGAAGTGACATCCTGCGGCAGCGAACTGGGATTCTTCTTCGCTGTGACCACGGGTTCACGCGGGTCGAGACAACAACCTGCCTCCCGAAGGGGAAACACACTTCGGGATGGGATGGCCGCACTTGGATTGTGTTAACATGTTGCTATGGAGGCAGTTGTAAAGAACCGCTGGAATGAATGGAAGCCGTCGCCTGTTTGATTCCCTCGGGATAGAAGACCTCGATGTTCATGGTAGTAAAGATGTCTTTGCCGTGATAGGGACCGCGTATCTTCCAGCCAAGGCGATGAGTAGCATCGTTCCAGGTAAAAGTGGTTTGTCGGAACTGGTTCTTCAAATAAGCAGTTGTTTCGCCATCGTCCTCGGTCAGAGTGAACGTCGAATTCTTGCCGGGATACACCTGCAGTTCAAGCGGCCCGCCGGGAAGCTGGTCTGTGTGTTGAATAACAGGTCCGAGCGGCAGAATGGTTCCGGCATGGACATAAACGGGGATCTGATCGAGCTGGGCCGTAGCGACCAAAATACGGCTGCCATTCAGTCTGGCATTGGAGCCCAATTCATACCAATCCCCGGCCGGCAGATAAACCGAGCGCTGATCATTGGTGGTAAGCATGGGAGCGACCATGAGCCCATCGCCCATGAGCCACTGGTCGGACAGGTTGGCAACGTTTGGGTCCTGGGGAAATTCCATTACGAGCGGTTGCATGAGCGGGACGCCGGTGTTGTGAGTTTCGTAAGCCAGACTGTAATAATAGGGAATCAGGCGGTATCGCAGGTCAAGCGCTTTGCGAATGGCGTCTTCGGCTGCCGGGCCAAAGAGCCAGGGGAAATGCGCCTGAACGCTTATCCTTGAGTGGGCGCGCATGACGGGGAAAAACACGCCTGCCTGCATCCACCGGGTGAGCAGTTCCGGCGTAGTTTCGCCACGGAAGCCGCCAATGTCACAGGCACTGTACGGCATGCCGGCCAGGCTCCAATTCAGGAGGTCGGTTGCGTTCCTTTCCAGTTGCGGCCAATTGGCTTCGACGTCGCCGGTCCACGCGGCAGCCCCCAGCCGCTGGAGGCCGGGCGCAAATGCGCGATTCAGTGTCCAGAGTCGCATTCCCGGTTTAAACTTTGTCTGGGCTTCCTGCTCCGCCAGAACCCAATAATGATAAGTGGTATAGGTCGCCTCTCCTTCGTCGTTCCACCAGCCGTCGATGCCACAGGCGAGTAATGGAGCAAGCTGGTCGGCATACCAGGTGCGAACCACAGGGTCGCGATAGTTCAGCATGCGGCTGGCCAGCATTCCATTGATGCTTCGCCAATCGGGTAGGTCCCAGTGCTTCTCCCGTATCATTTGCAACAATTCACTGTTGCCCAGGCGCGGTTTGCGAATGGCGACTGAATAAACGCCTTGGGCCTTGTAAGCGGCGATTTGAGCCGCGGGGTCAGGAAACAAAACGGGATTCCAACTGAAATCTTTGAAATCAGGTGAACCTGCATCCGGGATCGAGTAATCGATCACCGGGGTGTACCATTCAACATCAAAGATAAAGGTGTCAATCGGCAGCTTACGGCTGATAAACTGTTGAAGCGCGTCTTCAATATAAGCGCGGTTCGTCCATCCCCAGCGGCTTTGCTGGTAACCGAAGGCCCACCGGGGTGGTACCGGAGCGTAGCCGGTCAATTGGGCGTAGGCTTTCGCAGCGTCGCGGAGACTGGCGGCAGGCATCAGGTAAAGATCTGCCGTCCGGCCGGGAAAGTCCCAGGTGACGCAGCCTTGGCTCGGCACAGAAGTCCAACCGGCGGGCTTGTTATCGTCGCCCGTAACAGCCAAAGCTGCATAACCGGCCGTGGACCAATAATAAGGAATGACAGCGACACCATTGCCCAAATGACTGTGCCCATTCGTTTGTTGGAGCAATTCCGCGCCAATGATGGTTGGAAGCTCTGCGCCCACCTCCTGGCCCATGCCATTGCCGGAACCGTAAAATGCGGGCAGACGGGTCGGATCCCATCCCACGGTAACCGTGACATGTGACGGGCTGGGGCCGGGGTTTCCAGCCAGATCACCAATTGGGGAAGCTGGAACAAGTATTTTCCCGGCAGGGTCTTTCAAAGTCCACTGCCGGGTAACCGGATTGATTAACAGTTCACCGGCAGAGGTCTTGATCCCAACAAAATCACCGCTCCGGGCCAGTCGCCAGGCAACCCGCCGCGAGTTGTCAGCGAGGAATATGCTGGGCGCGGGACCGGCTTTGCTGTCGTAAGAGACACTGAGACGAAACGTCGCAGGTGTTGCTGGGGCGAGTTCGACTTGTGCCTGGCCGATTTTGACAAGGATGCCGTTGTCGCTCTTCTGATAAAGTGAAGTTCCCGCTGCCCGCGCGTAGCCACTGCCAGCCATGAGAAAGATCGCAAGGAAGATGCTGGCAAATTGAAATCCTTTGCGGATGCGGCGACTGGCTGGGGATTCTATTCCCGACGGGCCGCCGGCGCCCAGTGGACAACGTTTCATCGTCTTGCCGTCAATTTCTTTTGTGAACATGGCCTGTCTGCGTTCGTGTTTGCTCATTTGTGAAAACGTCTATGCACTTTACGTTTCCTTTGCAAGAAGATTATTGGTCGAAGCGGTTGAAAGGAAGCGTCGTGCTGCCACCTCAGTCGCATGGCGATCCAGGATGATACGGGTGCCGCCCGGGCTCAATGCAGCGACGGGATGAAGACAATGAAGTCAACCTACCGCCGTCCGTCATACCATAGGGTGCAGGATTCGCGGCGGTTGAGCGCGCGGCGGTTGAGCGCGACCCGCGCCAGCAACTTGAGATGGTCCCAAATCGTGTAAAGCCGCATCTTGCGCGCGGAAGTCACCAGCGGATGCCGGTGCAATATCACGATTCCCCTGCCCGTCTCCCGCGCGAGCGGTTTCAGCCGCTTGCTCAAATCCAGCTCTTCCGCCGCGAACAGTTCGTTGTTGAACCCGTGGAGTTTCCGGAATGCCGCCGCCTCCACAAAGATGAATGAACCGGCCAGTAAACGACCCATCCGGCTCGAGCGGTTCCAGATCCACGTGAAAAATTCGGCCAGCACATGTTTTTCATCCATCCGGACCGTCGAGCCGCCGGCCAGACATCGCCCGGATTGGATTTGTTCCGCCACGTCGGCGAACAGTGCCGCGCCAGGCTGCGAATCCGCATCCACAAAAATCAGCCAGTCGCCGGTGGCCGCCGCCGCGCCGGAATTCCGGGCGCGGGCGATTTGATTGATCGGCTCGAATACGACGGTCGCCCCCGCCGCGCGCGCGATTTCCGCCGTGCGGTCGGTGGAATTGTTGTCGCAGACGATGAGTTCGCTTTCCCAACGGAGTTGGGTGAAGATGGTCATCGCCGATTTCACCGCCGCCAGCGTCCCGCCGAGCAGACGTTCCTCGTTGAACGCAGGGATGATGACCGATATTTTCACGCGCGCAGTCTGGCCGAAACCGGGGAGTTGGAAAAGGAATTCAACAAACCGCAAAACATTAAGCGCGGATTGCGCAGAAGACCTGATCTGGACGATGCTTTTCTGTTTCGGCTCAGGGGCCAAGTGGATTCTTTCTTTGGTGCGGATTTATTTGTCTTCCTGGGATGACATGCAATTGAGAGTGGGCGGGTTTGTTTCGGTTTCTTCATATGAAAACAATGCGGCTTTGATGCAGCTATTAACATTGGGATTGTTGCCCATGCGACCCGGCGGGACCATGCATAATTCCCGGATATAATCGCAATTAATGTTGTTGACAAGCGTCGCGTAACCTCTTAGAATCATTTCAACAACCCAATCTTATGATAAAGACTATGAACCTCAAAAACCATTCACGTTTTGTGTTTAGCAAACTGCTTGTGATTGCCGCCACCTGTTTGACGTTCCAAAGTGTTCACGCCACAGTACTGTTCCAGGAAGGTTTTATCTACACGTCGGGAGGCAATCTTGGCGGCAAAGTAAATCCGGGCAGCGGTGATGCCTGGAATCCCGGCAATAACGGTCTAACAATCGGCAGCGGGAGTTTGACGTATCCGGGTTTGCAGAATCTGGGCGGCAACGATCTTTCAGTGGCTTGGGCTACGGCTGGTTCCGCCACAAATGGTTTCACAACCGTTACCAGCGGACAGATTTACTATTCCTTTCTGCTTGATGTGACAACAATTCCCGGTACCAATGCCTACCTTACCTCATTGAATCCGGGCACCACCACACCGAACGGCAGCAGCGACGCAATTAATGCTTATATCTACGCCAACGGTAAAATTGAATTGCGGACTGCCGGGGAAAGCGCTGTTGCTGGCCCCACATTGTCGTTAAACACAACTTATCTCGTGGTTTTAGAATATGATTTCGCTACAACTACGGCCAACCTTTTCCTGAACCCAACCGCCGGCGGCAGCCAACCCGCGGCCACTGTGTCTTTAGCCGGAAGTGGCACAGTGACCAGCATAGATAATGTTGGCTTCAAGTCCCAAGCAACCACCGGGGATTTTTTGGTTGATAACCTGCTTATTGGCACGACTTGGACGGATGTAACACCGGTGCCCGAACCTTCCGCGCTCGCGTTGGCGGGATTTGGCTTGCTCGGTTTTGCGGCGCGTTTTCGTCGCGGGCGCGAATAAATTGAATTTGGATTCTTTCAACGGGTGCCGGCATTTCCGGCACCGCTTTATTTTGCGCGCCCTGCCGGGCGCACAAATAAAAAGGCGACCCGTCGCCGGGCCGCCTTTGAAATATCGCACTACGGTTTACAGGCCCTTTTTGAGCATGAACTTGATCAAGTCGCCCACGCGGCAACTGTAACCCCACTCGTTGTCATACCAGCTGATCAACTTGAAGAATTTCTTGTTCAATTCAATGCCGGAACCCGCATCGAAAATTGAGGACAATTCGCAATGGATAAAATCCGAGCTGACGACTTCGTCCTCGGTGTAGCCGAGAATGCCCTTCAGATAGGTCTCGCTGGCCTTCTTCATGGCGGCGGATATTTCCGCGTAACTCGTTTCCTTGACCGTTTTGACCGTGAGATCAACCGCCGAAACCGTCGGGGTCGGCACGCGGAACGCCATGCCGGTCAATTTGCCCTTCACTTCGGGCAACACCAGGCCCACGGCCTTGGCCGCGCCGGTCGTTGAAGGAATCAGGTTCTGCGCCGCCGTGCGGCCGCCCTTCCAATCCTTCTTGCTCGGGCCGTCCACCGTTTTTTGGGTGGCGGTGTAACTGTGAATCGTCGTCATCAGCCCTTCGTCCACGCCGAACCCTTCCTTCAGCAGCACGTAAACCACCGGGGCCAGGCAGTTCGTCGTGCAGCTCGCGTTGGAAATAACGTGATGCTGCTTCGGATCGTATTTGCCTTCGTTCACGCCCATGACCACGGTGAGGCAATCGCCCTTGGCCGGGGCGGAAATGATGACCTTCTTCGCGCCCGCCGTGATGTGGCCCTGGGCTTTTTCGACGGCCGTGAACAGGCCGGTGGACTCGATCACGAGGTCAACCCCCAGCGCCTTCCACGGCAATTCCGCCGGTGACTTGGCGCTGACGACCTTGATGTCCTTGCCATTGACGATGAGCACGTCGTCGTCCGGCTTGTCCGGGGCGGATTTTTTGGAATCCACCGTGCCTTTGAAGCGGCCTTGGATGGAATCGTATTTGAGCAGATACGCGAGATTGTCCGCCGGAACGATATCGCCGACTGCGACCACCTCGATGTCCCTGCCCACCATGCCTTGTTCGACCAGCGCGCGGAACACCAGACGTCCGATGCGGCCGAACCCGTTGATTGCAACTTTGACTGCCATAATTTTTTATCCGTTTCTAAAAATGATTTTACGAAAACCGAACGCACAGTTTACGGGCAACCGCCTCAGCGTCAATGCCGAATTCTGGAACGGAATTGCCAAACGCAGAACATTTTTTGCAATCGGCCATGGATCCAAAGCGTTTAAATCGTGAATTGCCGCGCCAAACCGATGTTGATTACGTCGGAATGGTCATTGGTCTCCGCCGATCACCACGACTTCATGGTCCAGAATCGTCGGGAGATCAAAGCGGGTCCACCCATTCTTTACCGCGGCTTTCACCGGGCGTTTTGAAACGAGGAGCTGGATGCGGTTGCCGCGCACGCCGGCCGGAAG
>JBEKEJ010000088.1:0-11662 GCA_050013895.1 Verrucomicrobiota bacterium
GGTCTGGCGATACGTTTGCCCGGGCCGCAAAATGATGGAAGGGAATCTCGGCTGGTTGACCGAGTCAGGGAAATGCTGCGCCTCCAGGCAAAAACCGGAATGACGCCGGTAGCGCGCGCCGTTCTTGCCGCTGATGCCGCTGAGAAAGTTGCCGGTGTAAAATTGAACGCCCGGTTCCGTCGTCCACATTTCCAGCACCCGGCCGGATGCCGGCTCGTAGGCGCGCGCGGCGAACACCAGGCCTTTGCCGCCGCCATTGATTACAAAATTATGGTCGTAACCGCTGGGCTCGCCGGAAAGCCGGTCAAAGCGCGAGCCGATGGGCATGGGCACGGTGAAATCCAGCGGCGTGCCTTTGACGGGCGCGATTTCGCCGGTGGGAATGAGGGTGGCATCCGATGGCGTGTAATAATCCGCCGCGAGCATCAATTCGTGGCTGAGAATGTCGCCGGCGCCGGCGCCGGCCAGATTGAAGTAACTGTGATTGGTGAGGTTGACGGGCGTGGGTTTGTCCGTCACGGCGGTATAATCAATGCGCAATTCATCTTGGCCGGTCAACATCATGACGACCGTCACGTCAAGATTGCCGGGGTAGCCTTCCTCGCCATCGGGACTGGTGCAGGTGAATTTGACCGCAGGTTGGTCGCCAGCCAGCGCCTGCGCCTGCCAGAGAAACTTGTCAAAACCCTTGAGCCCGCCGTGAAGGTGATTGGGGCCGTTATTGACCGCCAGCGCGTAAGTTTTTCCGTCCAGCGTGAATTTGCCGCCGGCAATCCGGTTGGCCACGCGGCCGGCGATGGCACCGAAATGGGGATGTCCCTGGAGATACGACTCAAGCCGGTCAAAGCCGAGCACCACATCGACAAATTTCCCGCGCCGGTCGGGCACGTGCAGTTCGGTGATGATGGTCCCGTAGTTGGTGATTTTGGCGACGAGGCCGTTGGGGTTCGTCAACGTGAAAAGGCCGGCCGCGCTGCCGTCTGACAGCCGGCCAAAAGGAGTTTGCTGAACCGAAGCCTTCATGTGTCTTGCGCCGAACGCGTCAAATGGTTTCGCCGCTTTTGCCGCGGCGAAACGGGGCCGCCCGGGTTGACTACGGCTTCGGCGGCGTGTTCCGCCCCTTAACCGCGCCCAGCAACATCAGCCCGCCAAAGACAAGCAGGACAATGCCCCACCAGAGGTCAATGTTGACCTCATGCCCTTGAACGTGGGTGACGGCGGCGACGCGATTGAAAACGCCATAGCCGGTGAGCAGCAGGCCGATGAGCGAGAACATGAGGCCAATCGGCCAGCGAATATCGAGTCCCATAAAATCAGTTTCTTTCTTTGGTTAATGGTTCACCAGAAAATAATGTTCAGAATGACGCAGGCGATGAGCAGCGCGGTGCCGACAACGGCGGGCCGCTGCCAGACGGGGACATCGTGGTCCACGATTTTCGGCGTGAGCGAATAGACGAGGCCCTTCAACTGGTCATCGCCCTTCGTGCGGCTGGTGGCCAGCGATATCACCAGCGTCAACACGAAACAAACACAAAAGGCAAAGCTGGCCAGCCAGAAATTCTGGGCCATCTCGCTGGGGAACATAAGGCCTTTGGGAACGTCGTGGCCAAGGATGCTCCAAAGATAAGCGCCTTTCACACCCGGCACGTTGCCCGTCGCAATCGTCAGCGCGTGGAAGACCGTCGAGCCGGCGATGCCGCAGAACAGGCCGCAAAATGCGCCGATGCTGGTGGTGCGTTTCCAGAACATGCCCAGCAGGAACGTCGCGAACACCGGGGCGTTCACGAAGCCAAACACAAGCTGGATGATGTCCATGGCGTTGTTGTATTGCCGGGCAAAATACGCGCAGGCAATGCTCAAGCCGATGCCGACGACGGTGATGAATTTGCCCATCCAGAAATAATGCGCGTCGGCTTTGTTCGGCACAAAGAAGGCCTGGTAGAGGTTGTAGGTCCAGACGGTGTTGAAGGCGGTGACATTGCCCGCCATGCCGGACATGAACGAGGCGAGCAAGGCGGTCAGTGCCAGGCCGAGCAGGCCGGCCGGACAATACTTTTTCACCAGTGAGAAGATGACGCTGTCGTAATCGTATTCGGCGGCCGCGTTGTAAATACCTTCCTTGACTTGTTCATCGGTCAGCGGCGCGGCGGCATTGGCGGTAACCAGCGCGGCAATCGCCTGCGGTTTCATCTTTAAATTCATGGCTTCGCCAACCGCGGCGGCACAGGCTGCGGGATCGGCCGCCGGGGCATTTCTGAAGGCCACAACCGCCTGCGTATAAACCGCGGCGTCGCGGGGCGGCGGCGGGATGCGGTAATTTTTATCCGGCATCGCGGTCAACGCCACCGCCAGCATGCCGGGCAGAATCACGAGCGCGGGGAACAGCATTTTCGGAAGGGCGGCGACGATGGGCGTGTTGCGCGCGGCGGTCATGTTCTTTGCAGCCATCGCCCGTTGAACGACGAGGAAATTGGTGCACCAGTAACCAAATGACAGGACAAAACCGAGTCCGAACACCATGGCAAATACATTCACGCCCATGGGATTTGCGTCATATCCACCTAACACCGGCTTCCACGCGCTGGTCCAGGCGTCCGGCGCAAACGATTTGGTGTTCAAATCCAGCGCCATCGGATTTTGGGCGACTGCGTGAAGTTTGGCGGTCATGGCGCTCCAGCCGCCGACGTCTTTTAAAGCGAGATAAACCACCGGAGCGAACCCGAGCACGATCATGAAGAATTGCAGCACCTCGGTGTATATTGCCGACGTCAATCCGCCTTTCAAAACGTAAACCAGCACGACGCCGGAGCAGACGAACAGGGCAAAGTGATAATTCCAGCCCAGAAGCTGGTTGAGCAGCTTGGCCAGCGCGTTCATGGAAATGCCGGACGCAAACACGGTCATGACCGCGAAAGCAATCGCGTTCAATCCCATCACCGGTTTATTAAACCGCATTTGCAGATATTCCGGGACCGACCGCGCTTTGGAACCGTAGTAAAACGGCATCATAAACACGGCAAGAAAGATCATCGCGGGAATCGCGCCGACCCAGTAAAAGTGCGCCGTGCCGATGCCGTATTTGGCGCCGCTGGCGGCCATGCCGACCAGCTCGAGCGCGCCGAGATTGGCGGAAATGAAGGCCAGGCCCGTCACCCACGTCGGAATGGAACGCCCGGACGTGAGAAAGTCCGAGGACGTTTTCATGTAACGCGTGAGCGCGAAACCAATGCCCAGCACAAAAACAACGTAGGCCAGCAGAATGGTATAATCAATCTCGTGGAGATGTATCGGTTGCATAAGGAATGGCGCGGAATTTATTGATTCCACCCAGTGTGTCAAACTTATTATTTTCCGGAGAATCCCCTCGGATTTGGCATGACTTATCCAAATCTCTCGCGTAAATTGCCTTCATGACGACGCAAACTGAAGAACATACGATCACCCGGAAGACGAAAGAGCTATGCGAGGCGATTGTGGCCCAGCCGGAAATGATTTCCATCCGCAGACGCATTGATCTGTTCCTGTCCGATGCCGGCGCGCGCAGCCAGTATGAGATGGTGGCGGGCAAAGGCCAGGCGCTTCACGATAAACAGCATGGCGGCCAGCCGCTCGATGGCGCGGAGGTTTCCGAATTCGAAAAGCATCGCGAAGTGCTCTTGAACAATCCCGTCGCGCGCGGCTTTCTCGATGCCCGGGAGGAGCTTCACGAAATCCAGCATTCGATCCAGAAATACGTTTCCAAAACGCTCGAACTCGGCCGGGTCCCCACCGAGGCCGATTTTGACGAAGGCTCGTGCGGCGACGGCTGCGGCTGCCACGGACACTGAAATTCCGCCGTGGAATTCCAGCCGCGTGACGCCAAAAAATTTGAGGCCGCCCTCCGCCGCTTCGATGACGAGAATTCCCGCGACCCGAACCTGGAGACCGTTGACGGCGTTCCCCATCCGCGCGAACTGCTTTATGCCCGGCGGCTGACGGATTGGGTCCTGCGCCTTTGCCCGGACGCCTCCGAGGAGCTGCGCCTGGCCGCGCGCTGCCAGCATATCTGCCGCTGGGAAATCCCGCGAAATTCATATCCAATGACCCGTGCCGGCTATTTGCAATGGCGCGCGATGCTCAAAAAATTTCACGCGCGGAAGGCCGGTGAAATCCTCCGCGAACTTGGTTATGCCGAAGACGCGGTTCGCCGCGTGCAGGATCTCAATCTCAAGAATAATTCTCCCAACGATCCCGACGGCCGCGTCCTGGAAGACGCCCTCTGTCTCGTCTTTCTCCAATTTCAATTCGCCGATCTCGCCGCCAGGACCGCCGATGACAAAACCGTCAACGCCCTGCGAAAGTCCTGGGGGAAGATGACCGTCGCCGCCCGCGCCGAGGCGCTGAAATTGAATTATGGTCCGCGGGAAAAAGGCTTGCTTGAACACGCTCTCAAAGGCCATGGCAGTTGATGCCGACATTGGCGCTCTCCCTCGCCTTTCCGTAGCGTCGGGCATCCTGCCTGCCGTAAAGCCGGGACGTCCCGCCCGGCGAATAAAACGCTTGAATCCACGAACCGCGCTGGAACCTGCCAGAATCGCACGCATCTGCCATCGTTCTTGCCGGGCGGCGCGACGCCAGCCCTCTACGGCAGACGAGACGTCCGCCGCTACCATACCAGCGGGTTGGTGGCATGGTTTTGATCGGAGCGCGGACATGGCTATCCTCGCTCCGGTCCTTTGGTCAAACACGCCCCTGACGCTGCGGCTGGAGCGCCGGCCTCCGGCCCGGCGCCTGGCGGACAACCTCGTCATTTCGCGCCGGGTCGGAGACCGGCGCTCCAGACTTGCGATTTCCTGTGATGGCCGTGTCAAACTGGGCCCGGCGCCCTCGCGGGCCGGAATTTTGACTTTCAAGCCGCGCGGCCCGCCGCTAGTCTCGCCCCGCCTTTTGATTCCGAGTGATCATGCCGCCAATTCCAAACACGCCTCAACCCAATCCGCCGCCGCTCGTCGTGGATTTGGACGGCACGCTCATCAAAACCGATTTGCTCTGGGAATCGCTCGCGCGACTGTTGCGCCGGAATCCGTTCCAATTGTTCCCCGTCCTGTTTTGGTGGACGCGCGGACGCGCGTTCTTGAAAAAGCAACTGGCCGCCCGCGTCACCATTGATCCCGCCACCCTGCCCTATAACCAGCCGTTCATCTCCTTTTTGCGCGAACAGAAAAGGGCCGGACGCAAACTCATTCTCGCCACCGCGTCGGACCGCGAAATGGCAATGCCCGTCGCCAATCACATCGGCCTCTTCGACGAAGTCCTCGGCAGCGACGGCAAAACCAACTTGCGCGGCGCAAACAAGCTCAAGGCGCTCACGGAAGAATTCGGCGAACGCGGGTTCGATTACGCCGGCAATGCCGCCCCTGACCTTGCCGTCTGGCGCGGCGCGCGCGAAGCCATTGTCGTCAATGCCAGTCGCGCGCTGGTGAATCAGGCCGCCCAACTCACCCGGCTCGGCCCGGCTTTCATTGAGGACTATTCGCCGTTTGGAACGTTGAAAAGTTTTCTCGCCGAACTGTTCTGGCGCAGCGGTTATCTCCTGGCCATCGGCGCCGGGCTTTTGTTGACTGCGTCGTTTCCTAAAATCGGCGTCGCCGGGTTCGCCTGGATTGCGCCCGCGGTGATGCTTGCCGCGGCGCAGGGCAAACGCGCTGGCGACGCCTTTCGCCTCGGTTACGTTGCCGGCCTGGCGCACTTCCTCTCGTCGCTTTACTGGCTGCTGCTGATGCCCGTGACCGGTCTTCCGATTCTCGCCTGGCTCGCGCTGGGCGCGTATCTCGCGCTCTATCCCGCCGTCTGGGTCTGGCTGCTCGCGAACAAGATCGGCGAAAGTCATTGGGCGAATCGAACCCTGTGGTCGCTCCTCGGCGCGGCCGTTTGGGTCGCTTTGGAAATGGTCCGCGCGCGATTGCTGGGCGGTTTTCCCTGGGACCTCATCGGCGTTTCCCAGTTCAAAATGATCCCGCTCATTCAGATCGCTTCCGTGACCGGCGTGTATGGCGTTTCGTTCCTGGTCGTCTGGCTTTCCATGGCGTTGTATTCCGCCATGCGCCTGATGCTTCGGCACCCCGACACGCGGCTCGTCTGGCAGGCGGAAATCATTTTGCCGCTTGTCGCCATCCTGATTTTGTTCATCTCCGGCTTCGCGCGCATGAGCGGAGTACAACCACCGGCATCGGTTCTGCGCGTCACCCTTGTCCAGCCGAGTATTCCGCAGACGCTGATTTGGAACCCGGACGAGGATAACAGA
The DNA here is from genome assembly GCA_050013895.1 of Verrucomicrobiota bacterium. Taxonomy (GTDB): domain Bacteria; phylum Verrucomicrobiota; class Verrucomicrobiia; order Limisphaerales; family UBA11358; genus UBA11358. The sequence continues at coordinate 6,284 of JBEKEJ010000088.1, forward strand.
CGATTTCAAGAACTCCTCACCCAATCTCAAGCCGCGCTGGCAGAATCGGAAGGACGAGTTGCACGAGTCCCTGACCTCGCCAGTGAAACGAACTCAGGGACTCGCATAGCTGGCCCCTCCGACAAAACCGGTTTGCTCCTCTGGCCCGAATCCGCCGTGCCGGAATCGGACGAGGCCACCCGCCAGGTCATCAGCCGGTTCGCGCAGTCGAACGCTGTCTGGATCATCCTCAACGCCGAGGACGCCGAATACCTCCCCGACACAACGAACTCTTTTAACGCCGCCTATCTCGTCGGCCCGGACGGCCGGTGGCTGCAGGTTTATCACAAATGCAAGCTCGTCATTTTCGGCGAATACGTCCCGCTTGCGCATTGGTTGCCGTTTGTCAAATACCTCACCCCCATCACCGGCGGCTGGACGCCCGGTGACAAGCCGGTGACGTTTGAACTGAAGCGCCGGCCTCCGGCCCGGCGCGATTCGGTACCTGTGCTACCAAACGCGGGATCGGAGACCGGCGCTCCTGCCGATGGTCATTTTCCCGTCAAAATATCCCCGCTCATTTGTTTTGAAGACGTTTTCCCGGGCCTGGGGCGCGACGCGGCGAATGATGACACGGATTTTCTGGTGAACCTGACGAACGACGGCTGGTTCCGGCAAAGCGCCGAGCAATGGCAACACATGGCCGCAGCCGTTTTTCGGGCGGTGGAAAACGGCCTGCCGCTCGTCCGCTGCGCCAACAACGGCATCACCTGCTGGATTAACGCCGGCGGCCGCGCGCGGGACATTCTCAAAGACAAATCCGGCAGCGTCTATGGCGTTGGCGCGATGACGGTGGAAATCCCGGTTGGCGAACGGCATGGGCCGACCTTTTACCATCGCCACGGCGATTGGTTTGGCTGGAGCTGCGTGTTTCTGGCGGCGGCGCTGCTAGTCCGAAGAATGTTCGCTCACCCAAAATAAAATTCGTGTTCGTCCTTCGTTCTCGTCCTCGTCCTCGGATCTTTGGCGATTGTTCCCGGGTGGCAGGCGGCACAAATTCGTACCACCGCCAAGGAACGCCGGCTTCAGCCGGCAGAAGCACCCTTTCTGCCTTGCTGCCGCGTGAACGCGGCGTTCCTTTGTCCGGGTTGGCGGTGGTGCGAAGGCTAGTGAGGACTCTCTACGTTAATCCCGAAAAACGAAATTGGTAGGGACAACGCGCTGCGCTGTCTCCACCAATATTTAAAAGTTGTTTGGCCCGCGGCAAAATGGTTCGCTTTCCCGGGTTTGTTTGAGAAATGAACTTGAAGCGCTATCTCAGGATTTACGCCGCGTTGTGGAAAACTTCCGTCACGCGCGAGATGTCGTTCAAAGGCAATTTTGTCCTCTGGATTCTGGTCGAACTGCTGTGGTTCGGACTGCAACTCGCCTTCGTGGGCGTGATTTTCAGCCAGACCACCACCGTCGGCACGTGGACGGCGTGGCAGGTGGTGCTGCTCACCGGCACGAGCAATTTCATCCAGGAAATTTACCAGGCGTTCTTTCTCGTAAACTGCACGAACCTGTCCGAGCTGGTCCGCACGGGCAAGATGGATTTCCTGCTGCTGCTGCCGGTCAACACGCGGTTCCTCGTCTCGACGCGGCAGGTGGACCTGCCGTCTTTTGCCAACGCCGCGTTCGCCGCGTGCGTGATGACGTTTGCGGCGCACAAGCTGGGGCTGCATCCGACGGCGCTGCAATTTGCCGGCTTCGCCGCGTTGTGCGTGGCCGGGCTGCTGGTGCATTACTCGCTGATGTTCATGCTGGCGTCGGTGTGTTTCTGGACGGTGCGAGCGCAGGGCATCGTGTGGGGGTATTACAACCTGTTCAACATCGCGCGGCTGCCGGACGAGGCGTTCAAGGGGACGTTCAAGGCCGTGTTCACGTTTGCGCTGCCGGTGCTGCTGGTCAGCAACGTGCCGGTGCGCGTGCTGGCGGACAAGCTGGCGTCGCCGGTCATGTGGCTGGTGCTGATCGGGCTGGGAATCGTATGGGCGATGATTTCGGAATGGTTCTGGCGGTTCTCCATCCGGCGTTACACGAGCGCGAGCACATAGCCGGGTTTAATCCGCGAATTACGCGAATGAACGCGAATTAAATTCGTGAAAATTGGCGAAATTCGCGGATTTCATTCTGTCTTCTCTACCACCGACATTTCGATGGGCGCTGTGCCAGAAACCAGCCCGGTTGGTGGGTTCAAGCGTTTTATCCGCCGGGCGGGACGCCCCGGCTCCACGGCAGGCAGGATGCCCGCCGCTGCGAAAAGTCAGTGGAAAATGGCGCGGACAATTTCCCGGCCCGCGAAAATCCAGATCACCGCCGCCAGCGCGAGGTAAGGCCCGTAAGGCATCCGCGAAGACCACCGGCGACGGCGCAGCGCGATGAGCGTGACGCCCACCGCCGCGCCAATCATCGAGCTGAGCATCAGCGAAAAAATCACCCCCGGCCAGCCGATGAACGCGCCAATCGCCCCCATGAATTTTACGTCACCCAAACCCATCGCCTCGCGCGGCAGGACGATTTCCGAGCCGACAATTTCGAAATGATGAACTTCTTCCGGATCAAATTTTTCGGTCTCAAATTTTTCCTGCTCAATCGTCAATGACGCCGGTGACAGCCTGACTACTGCGTTGAAATAGCTGCGATCAATCATTTCGACGCTTTTTGCCCGGGCGACAATCACGTCCGACTTGCGGTAAAACAATTCGTCGTAGGGGACTTCGCGGTCCGGCAGACGCAGCGACGTCTCGGCGAAAATGATTTTCGCGTCTCCCGGCCATTTGAGCCGCTGCCGGCCAAACAACAATTTTCCCAGCCGCAAGATCGCGTAGATCGTCCCCGCCCCCACCGCGGCGCCAATCACACTTTGCAGCATCCCCCAGCCCACCGTACGCTCGCCCTGCAACGACGGCAGAAAAAACGACGCGGCAAAACCCGCCACCATGCCGCCCCACGTGATTTCGTCCGGGATGATGAAATGCTCGAAATCAATGAACGTGGCCGCAATCAGTCCCGCGATGAAAACCGAGCAAACCAGCGCCATGGCCGCCGATTTCTCGCCAAAGGCCAGCCAGCAACCCAGAAACGCGACGCCCGTCAGCAGTTCGACGACAAAGTAACGCGGCGAGATGGGCGCGCCGCAGTTTTTGCAGCGTCCGCGCAACGCGAGCCACGTCACCAGCGGGATGTTGAGATACCACGGGATGGAATATTTACAGTGCGGACAATGCGACTTGGGGGTGACGATGCTCAAGCCGAGCGGGAGCCGGTGAATGCACACGTTCAAAAAACTGCCGACGATGCAGCCCAGCACGAAGAAGACCAGCGACCAAAAATGGAATGGCACGAGCGACCAGTCGGCAGTCCACGGTCGCCAGTCCACCGCCGCCAGTCCACCGCCGCCAGTCCACTGCCGCCAGTCCGCTGCGCGAAGTCCGGCTCCTAAAATTGACAGACATTCGCCTAATGAACCGTGAACCGCGGACTGTGGACTGTGGATTGGATATATCATTTAAATTTTCGGCCACGCAGGTTGGATTGCCTGAGGTAAGCCATGAAACCCGCGAGGAGCCGGCCGACTTCGTCCGCACAATTGTAAAGCCGGGTGAACTGGTCCGGAACGATATATTGTTGGTCCAACGCAACGTAAAGATGCGATTTCACTTCTCCACAGGAGCCTTTAGAAATCGAAAGAAACTGGGTAAATTCCTTGTCGCCGCCCCGGTCAAATCCTTCCGCGACATTGCCCATGATCGAAACCGAAGCGCGCTGAATTTGGTCTTTTAATCCAAAATCTTTTGCAAACGGACCAGCTTTGGCGTGAGCGTAAACTTCCCTGGTTAATTCCCTCGCCTTTTGCCACGCGAGGATGTCTTCGAACTTCTGAATTTTGCTCATATTTTCGTTCCACAGTCCTCAGTCTTCATTCCACAGTCAAGAAAAGCCGATTGTCGAAATGCGGCCTGGATTATGCCCTGCCCGCCGTGAACTATGGACCGTGGACTGCCGGCTGTGGACTGTGGACCGTGGACTGATAAACTTCCGCTTCGAGCGCGCGGCGCATCACGTCAATTGGCGGGGTTTGGCCCGTCCAGATTTCGAATGCTTTCGCGCCTTGATGCAGCAACATGCCGAGGCCGTTCGCTGTTTTGCAGCCCGCCACTTTCGCCGCGGCCAGCAGCTTCGTCTCCGCCGGCTGGTAAATCATGTCATAGACCGCGCGGGCCCGGCGCAGCGAAAATTGCTTTTCATCCAGCGGCAATGGATCGCCTGCCTTCAAGCCGATCGGCGTGGCATTTAACAATAAATCCACGGCGTCCCTGGGAAATCCGACCGTCGCCTTCACCCGCGGATGACGCTTGCGGATTTCCTGCGCCACCGCCTCGGCCTTGGATGCCACGTAATCCACCAGAAACAATTCCGACACGTTTTCCAGCGCCAGGCGCAAGGCCGCCACCTGCCCCGCCCCGCCGGTTCCGAGCAACAGTACTTTCAAGCCCGCCAGGTTCAGGCCGAGGTCCTCGCGCAATGAACGGGCGATGCCGTCCGAATCCGTGTTGAAACCCTGCGCCCGAATTTCGCTCGGAGTTCCGCCTTCAGGCGGTTTGGCGGACTGCGTCTGGCCGCCTGAAGGCGGAACCCCAAACTGATGCAACGGCAACCATGCACCATTGCGGTCTCTCCCCTCGAACCGGACGGTGTTCACCGCGCCCCACGTTCTGGACGATTCGTCCAGCTCATCCACGATTTGCATGGCGAGCAGCTTGTGCGGCACGGTCAGGTTCAGTCCGGAGAACTGCATGGCCTTGGCGCCGGCGATGGCGGCGCGCAAATGGTCGGGATGAACTTCGAACGCGAGGTAACGCCAGTTCAGGCCAAGCGCGGCGAACGCAGCGTTGTGCATCGTGGGCGACGCGGAATGGCGGATGGGAAAGCCATAGACCGCGCAACAGCGCGTCGCGGCATTGATGGCGGGTGAAACCGGTTCGGACATGCGGAATTTATACGCAGGCACGGCGCGAGTTCAAAGCGCAAAGTCCGTGCCAAGGCGGCGTAGCAGCTTCTCGGCAGAGAGCCGCACTTTTCAATTTGCTGTAGAAATGCGGCGATGTGCCGAGACTGTCTCAAAACAATTTCTCGTCGGAGGGGCGAGTTACACGAGCCCCCATTTTCATAGGCATTCGCTCAGTCAGGGGCTCGTATAACTCACTAGTGTCCAGTTAAAAGCCCAATAGATACAGGGTGTTTTGTGATTTGTCATATTTTGGTGAGCTGTCATCTTGTGCAAGCAGCTCGGATACAGGTCTTTGCTCGAATGCGCTCACGCTGAGGATTTGCAGGATTTCATAAAGGCTTTTATCC
>JBEKEJ010000089.1:0-11603 GCA_050013895.1 Verrucomicrobiota bacterium
GCTGGCCGTGCAATTCCTTGACCTTTGCCTCCCACTCGGCGGAGGCCGGTTCTTCGCGGTATTTGCCGCTGTAATCGGTCGCATAGGTCGCGATTTTGTTGCGCAGCACGTCCAGCACGCGGTTGAAGCCGGGACCGGGATTCACCGGCAGGCTCAGCGGAAACACATGCCGGCCGAACCGTTCCTGCAATTGCCTGATCACCGCGTCGAAATCCACGTTTTCCTTGTCCATCGCGTTCACGACGATCATTTTGGGAATGCCATAGCCGGTCGCGTAGTGCCAGGCCCGTTCGGTGCCGACCCCGAGGCCGTGCTGGGCGTGCACCACCACCAGCGCGAAATCGCCGACCCGCAGCGCGCCCAGACCTTCGCTGATGAAGTCGAGGTAACCGGGCGTGTCAATGATGTTTAATTTCTTTCCCATCCACTCGGTGTGCAAGAGCGACGCCGAGACCGAAATCTGCCGGTTCTTTTCGCTGACGTGATAATCCGACACTGTGGAGCCGTCGGCGATGCGTCCCATGCGCGAGATGACGCCGCCGCACATAAGCATCGCCTCGCTCAACATGGTTTTGCCCGACGAGGCGTGGCCGACGATGGCAAAGTTCCGAATTTCCGCTGGCTGATAGGTTTTCATAATAAAATCTGGCAAAAGGCGCCGGTCGCAACGGCGGGGGTTTCAAGCCGGAGAACAGGAAAATCGAGAAAATAAATCCCGCGAGTGTCGGCACGCCATTTCATCCGCCGAATGATAACCAAAGATCCGCGGCGAACGCAACCCACTTGCGGGCGTGCGCCAACCTTGTATGTTCATGGGACGGCTGCGGGGCAATTCAGGCCGCCGTCGGCAACATGGGCCAAATGGTGTTATGGGATCCGAACGGTTGAAAGTTTTGTTAATCGGGAATGACGGGCGTCTTGCGCGCACCGTCACCGATCTGCTGCACGCCGGCGAGGTGGCCGAGGTCACGACTGCACCCACGGTTGACGCCGGTTTGGCGCTGCTGGCCTCCGATTTCTTCCATGCGGTTTTGTTTGAATTGCCCGCCGATGATGCGGCCGGTTTGTCCCAGGTCACCTTGCTCACCACCAGGGCGCCGCGATGGCCGGTCCTGGTGTTGGGAGCGGCGACGGATGAATTCTTCTCCGCCGAAGTCATCCGCAACGGGGCACAGGATTATCTGGTCAAGGAACCACTCGGCGCCGCCGGTTTGCGGCGCGCCATCCGGTGCGCGATCGAGCGCCAGCAGGAACAGGTCGCGTTGATCGAGGAAAAGGACAATTACTACGGCATTTTTGATCATCTCGTCGAAGGCATATTTCGCACGACCCCCGACGGCCATTATCTGCTGGCGAACATGGCCCTGGCGCGCATATACGGTTACGACTCGCCGGTCGAGATGATGGCGAGCATCAAGGACATCGGTAAGCGACTGTACGTTGAGCCGGGGCGGCGCGAGGAATTCGTCCGGCTGATGCAGAAGCACGACACGTTGAAGGGGTTTGAGTCCCTCATTTACCGCAAGGACGGAGTCGTCATCTGGATTTCCGAAAACTGCCGTGCCGTGCGCGACCCGCAGGGCAAATTGCTTTACTACGAAGGCACGGTGATGGACATCACGCAACACCGGCAGATCGAGCAGGAACTGCGGAATTCGGAATCCCTTTACCATTCCCTCGTGGAGACGATGCCGCAAAATGTTTTTCGGAAGGACCTGCAGGGGCGGTTCACCTTTGCCAATCAACAGTACTGCAAACACTACAAATGCAAGCTGGAGGACATCCTCGGCAAAACGGATTTCGATTTTTTCCCGGGGGAACTGGCTGAAAAATACCGGAAGGACGACCGCCGCGTGATGGAAACGGGCCAGACTTACGAAATCATCGAGGAACATCAACCGTTGGGACAGGAGAGAACCATTGTTCAGGTCGTCAAAACTCCGCTCTACGGCGCGGACGGAAGCATCATCGGTTTGCAGGGAATTTTCTGGGACATCACGGCGCAAAAACTCGCTGAGGAACAAATCCGCCGTGCGAACGCCGAACTGGCCCGCAGCCGCGGGGAGTTGCACGCCAAAAACCTGCTGATGGAGGAAAATCTCCACATGGCGCGCGAAATCCAGTCCGCCATGCTGCCGCAGCAGTTTCCGACTTTTCCGCGCAACGTCCCGGCGGAACAAAGCGCTTTTCAATTTGTCCACCGGTATCAGGCCGCTGAAACGGTCAGCGGCGATTTTTTCAGCGTCTCCGCGCTTTCAGACGCGCAAGCCGCCGTCTTCATTTGTGACGTGACCGGCCACGGCATCCGCGCCGCGCTCGTCACCGCCATGATTCGAGCGTTGGTGGAGGAGCTCAAACCGCTGGCGACCGACCCCGGCATGTTTTTGTCCAAGCTCAATTCCGATTTGTGCAGCATCCTCAAAACCAGCGGTTCCCCGATGCTCACCACCGCCTTTTATCTCGTGGCGGACTGGCGGTCCGGCGTCATGCGCTTCGCCAACGCCGGCCATCCCAAGCCGCTGCTGGTGCGCCGCGCCACGCGCCAGGTCCAGCCGCTCGCCAATGCCTCCGGCCACAGCGAACCGGCCCTCGGCTTGTTCGAAGATTCACCTTATCAAACCACCGAAATCACCATCCAGCCGGGCGACCTGGTGATGCTGTTCACCGACGGCCTCTACGAAGTGCAGGGGCCGAACGAGGAATTGTATTCGCAGGAACGGATGATGCTCGACGTGGAAAACCTGCTCCCCAAACCCGCCGGGGAATTGTTCGACGCGCTGCTGGAAGCCATTCGCGCCTTCTCCGTGGACCACGAATTTGCCGACGACGTCTGCCTCGTCGGCATGGAATACGCCGGAAAACCTGCTTGAGGAGTTGACGCGAATCGTTACTCCGCCAGAATTTTTATCACGCGCGATTTTTCGGAGCGTTTGCGCTTCGTCTCATCGAGGATTTTCTTGCGTAGCCTCAGATTCTTCGGCGTGGCCTCGACGTATTCGTCCGAACCGATGTATTCCAGCGCGCGTTCGAGCGAGAGTCTCAGCGGCGGATTCAGTTGGATGCCCTTGCCTTCACCCTGACTCCGCATGTTAGTCAGCTTCTTCGCCTTGCAGGGATTTACCGGGATGTCGTTGTCCCGCGCATTTTCGCCCACAATCATGCCGGCGTAAATGGCGTCGCCCGGTTCGACCATCAACCGGCCGCGTTCCTGGATCATGTTCATGGCGTAGGCCATCGCCTGGCCGCTCTCCATGCTGACGAGCGAACCGTTCTTGCGCGCGGCGATTTCCCCGCGGTCGGGGCCGTATTCGTGAAACAGGTGGCTCATCACGCCGAGGCCGCGCGTCTGGTTCACCAGGTCGGTCTCGAAGCCGATCAGGCCGCGCATGGGAATCAACGCCTCGATGGTCACCTGGTCGCCGTGATGGTTCATGCTGCTGATCTCGGCTTTGCGGCCGGAAAGGTTTTCCATCACCACACCCATGAATTCCTGCGGGATTTCGAGAAACAATTGTTCAATCGGCTCCAGCATGTTGCCCCGGGAGTCTTTTTTGTAGAGCACTTCGGGCCGGCTGACCAGAACTTCGTAGCCTTCGCGCCGCATTTGCTCGACGAGGATGGCGATTTGCATTTCGCCGCGGCCCTCGACCTCGAAAATTTTCGGATCATTGGTCTGTTTGATGCGCAACGCGACGTTCGTACGGATTTCCTTTTGCAGCCGCTCCCAAATGTGGCGCGCAGTGACCAGTTTGCCGTCCTGGCCGGCGAGCGGGCCGTCGTTCACGGCAAATTCCATTTGGATCGTCGGCGGGTCAATCGGGATGTAAGGCAGCGCGCCGTGCTCCGGTTTGTCCGCGATGGTCTCGCCAATGAACACGTCCTCAAACCCCGTGATGCCCACGATGTCGCCCGCGTGCGCCTCCTGCACTTCGATGCGTTTCAAGCCTTCAAAGTGATAAATCATCGTGATTTTGCCCTGTGTGATTTTCCCGTGACCGTGCAGGCAGCACGCCGCTTCGCCCACCTTCACCTTGCCGGCCATGATTTTGCCGAACGCAATGCGGCCGAGATAATCGCTGTAATCCAGATTCGCGACGAGCACCTGGAAACCGTCCCCCGCCTTCGCGCGCGGCGGCGGAATGTGTTTGATGATGGCGTCGAAGAGCGGTTCCATCGTGCCGGTAACGTGCTCGAGTTCCGTTTTGGCATAGCCGGCCTTGGCCGAGCAAAAGATGAATGGAAAATCCAGTTGCTCGTCCGTGGCGTTGAGCGAGATGAACAGCTCAAAAACCTGGTCGAGCACCTTTTTCGGATTCGCATTCTCGCGGTCAATTTTGTTGATGACCACGATCGGCTTGGCCCCGGCTTCGAGCGCCTTGCGCAGGACGAAGCGCGTTTGCGCCTGCGGCCCTTCGGCGGCGTCCACCACCAGCAGCACGCCGTCAATCATGTTCATGATGCGCTCGACTTCGCCGCCGAAATCGGCGTGGCCGGGCGTGTCCACGATGTTGATGTGGTAATCCTTGTATTTGAACGCGGCGTTTTTGGCGCGGATGGTGATGCCCTTTTCCTTCTCCAACTCCATCGAATCCATCAGGCGCTCCTCCGAGGACTCGTGCTGGTTGGCGCGAAACGTCCCGGACTGCTTGAGCAGGCAATCCACGAGCGTCGTCTTGCCGTGGTCCACGTGCGCAATGATGGCGATGTTCCTAATGTGCTGCATAATTTAAAACCGAGTCGGACATGATGCCATTCGGGGGAAAAAGGTCAAGCCCGCAGGGCGGCAGGTAGTGACTGAATTTGCGGGTGGTAGGGATGCCGCGCTGCGGCGTCCCCGCTCGCGTGCAGCGGGCGGAACTGCATGGGCTGCTTCTCTTTGCGCCGCTGCACGCGGCGCGGTCACCGCAGCGCGATGACCCTACCTCAAATTCAAATTAAAACACTGCCGGGTGGCACACAAGGTGGCCGCGTTTGTGAAAACGCGGACTTGTTCCATCCGTAAATGCTGACCGCGCTTTCACAAGCGCGACTGCATCTCACTGCAACGACGGGATAGATGGCGCGGGTGGTTCGCTGTCCCGCTCGTTCACATGAAGTTTCCAAAACTTTTCCCAGAAGTCTTCCTGCATTGGATGAAGCGTCGGATAACCGGGTACAACCACGCCGCTGAAAGGCCAATCTTCGGCTTTTGTCACAAGTTTTCCTCGAATCGGATTGGCCAGCACGTAAAAACAAACCCGGGCGAATGCGCCGCGTTTACGCTCATCATCGCGCAGAACATGGTCATGGGCTTGGTGCTGGAACTTGTGCGGCTCGAGCATGGGCGCCAATTGGCGGCGGAGAAACCTCATCGCGTTGAGCTGGTCGCTTTCGCGTCTCATTCCCATCCAGACGAGATGCAAGTGGTCGGGCATCAGGCAGTAGCCTGGACACCAGATTTTTTCGCGAACGGCCGCGTGCAACATAAGTTCTCGAAAACGAGAATGAAAGGATTCATTCAACCAGCCGGCGGCGCGATGCTCCATGGTGAGCGTCCACATGACAACCGCATGACCTTGGTAATGATGGTGAAGCAGCCGCGGCAGATTTTCCTTCTGTTCGACAGGCCTGTCCATTGTCATCGTAGCCGCGTTTGTGAAAACGCGGACTTGTTCCATCCGTAAATGCTGACCGCGCTTTCACAAGCGCGGCTACACCAGTTTCTTCAACCTCGCATCCTCCCCCAATTTCCTGACCAGTTCCTTGACCTTCTGCGCCTGGCTTTTGTGCGCCAGTAACACCGCGTCGTCCGTCTGTACCAAAATCGAATCGCGCAAACCGACCACGGCAATCGGCGTGCGGTTTTTGATGCGCGCGTCGTAGATAATGTTCCGCGCCGCGTCCACGTGGATAAAATCCGCCACGGCGCAATTGCCTTCCGGGTCGGCTTTGAGATGCCGCGCCAGTGCCGTCCAGGAACCGAGATCATCCCATTCAAACGCGCCGTCGGCCACGACAACGTTCTGCGCCTGCTCCATCAGCGCGTAATCAATCGAGACCTTTTTGATGCCGGGATAGTCCTTCGCCAGCACCTTTGCCAGTTTCGCGGGCTGGTTCGCCACCTTGAACCAGCGCTGGCACACTGCATACATCTCCGGTTGATGTTTCTGCAACCCTTCCGTGATGGTCACGAATGACCAGACAAACATCCCCGCGTTCCAGCGATACTGGCCGCTGTTGACGTATTCGAGCGCGCGGTCAAAATGCGGTTTCTCCACGAATTGTTCGGCGCGGTGGAAAACCGTCTTATACGCTTTTACGCCTTGCGGCGGCGGCAATTCCGGGCCGACGTGAATGTAACCGTAACCCGTGTCCGGCCCGGCGGGCTTGATGCCAATGGTCACGATTGCCTGACCGCGGCTGGCCAGGTCAAAGGCGTCCAATAAAACCCGCTGGAACTTTTTCCCGTCGGGAATCACGTGGTCGGCAGGCAACACGGCCATGACACCGGTCGTGGAGCGCGCGCCCACCAGCGCCGCGCCGAGCGTGACCGCCGCGCAGGTGTCGCGCCCAACCGGTTCGGCAATGAGATTGGCTTTGGGGATTTTCGGGAGCTGTCTGCGGACTTCCGGCAATTGCGCTTCGGTCGTGATGACAAAAATATTTTTGACCGGCACGAGCGGCAGCACCCGGTCAATGGTTTCCTGCAAGAAAGACCTTTTGCCGAGCAGAGCGAGCAATTGCTTGGGCAGCTTCTCGCGGCTCACCGGCCAGAACCGCTCGCCGCGCCCCCCGGCCATGATGATCACAAACCGGTCTTGGGTGTCAGTTTTCGTTTTCATTTTTTTATCCGCGAATTACGCGAATTATCGCGAATTGCGTTGGTTCACTCGCAATTCGTGTGAATTAGTGTAATTCGCGGATTCAATTTTGTTTTATTGCCGTTGCCAATGTCTTCACAAATCCACTCACACGCTTCACCAAATCCTTCGATTTGCCGTGCTGCGCGATTTGATTCACCACCGCGCTGCCGACCACGACCGCGTCTGCGACGGACGCCACTGCCTTTGCCTGTTCGGGCGTTGAGATGCCAAAACCGACGGCGATGGGCAGTTTTGTGTGCGCGCGGATTTTGCCAACCTGCTGCGCGAGGTTCGACGCAACCTTGCTTTGCATTCCCGTCACGCCTTCACGCGAGACGTAATAAATAAATCCGCTGCCGCGTTCGACAATGAGTTTGATGCGGTCCTCCGGCGTCGTCGGCGCGACGAGGTAAACGTGGCACAAGCCGGCCCGGCGCATGAGCGCCTCGTAGCTGTCCGATTCCTCCGGCGGCAGATCGAGCACCAGCAAACCGTCCACGCCCGCCTTGGCCGCGGCAGCGATGAATTTTTCCAGACCGACGCGGTGAATCAGGTTGAAATAAAGGTAGAGGACAATCGGAATCTGCGAATCACGCCGAATTGCCGCCACCGTTTCCAGAACCTTCGGCGGCGTCGTTCCCGATTCCAAACCGCGCTGGGCGGCAAGCTGGTTCACCAAACCGTCGGCGAGCGGATCGCTGAAAGGCACGCCCAGTTCCAAAATGTCCACGCCGGCCCGGTCGAAAGCGAGCGCGAGCCGGCGGGTGGCTTCAAGATTCGGATCGCCCGCGCCGACATAGACGATGAAACCCTTGCCGCCATCGCGTTTCAACGCGGCGAATTTTTCGACGATGCGATTCATGCCCATCTGAGTTTCCGATTTGAAGATTCAAGTTTCAAGCGGGATTTGTCTCCCGTCTTAATCTTAATCGTCATCATAATCATAATCTTCCGCAGTATGGACTGCGATTACGAGCAGGATTAAGAACAAGATTAGGATGAAGCAGATTTGACCCCGCCGCGATTTTTTAGCATCATTCCAGCATGGCCAGCACCTTCGGGCAATTGTTCCGCATCATGACGTGGGGCGAATCCCACGGCGGGGGCCTGGGCGTGGTCGTGGACGGCTGCCCGCCGCGCCTCAAGCTCACCGAAGCGGACATCCAGCCCGATTTGGATCGCCGCCGTCCGGGCCAGTCCAAAATCGTCTCGCCGCGCAAGGAATCCGACACGGTGCAAATCCTTTCGGGCACGTTCGGCGGCCGGACGCTCGGCACGCCGATTTGCCTGTGGGTCAAAAACGAGGACGCCCGGCCCGAAGCCTACGCGGAAATGAAGACCAAATTCCGCCCCTCGCACGCGGACTTCACTTACTTTGCCAAATACGGCATCCGCAACTGGCAGGGCGGCGGCCGCGCAAGCGCGCGCGAAACCGTGGGCCGCGTCGCCGCCGGCGCCATCGCCAGGAAAATTCTGCGCGAACGGTTCGGCGTGGAAACCCTGGCCTACGTCAAACAAGTCCAGCGAATTGTCGCGGACGTGGACCCGGACCAGGCGAAGTTCAAGGACGTCGAATCGAACATCGCTCGCTGCCCCGACGCAAAGGCCGCGGCGAAAATGGTCCGGCTCATTGAAAAAATGCGGCGCGCGGGCGACACCGTCGGCGGCATCGTCGAGGGCATCGCGCGCGGCGTGCCGGCCGGCTGGGGCGAACCGGTGTTCGACAAGCTCGAAGCGGACCTGGCGAAGGCAATGCTGAGTCTGCCCGCGTCCAAGGCATTTGAAATCGGCTCCGGCTTCGGCGGCATCACGCTCACCGGACGCGAACACAACGATCCCTTCCGCGCGAGACTAGGAAAGGTGTTCACGACCACGAATTTTTCCGGCGGCATTCAAGGCGGCATTTCCAATGGCCAGACCATTTTCTTCCGGGTCGCCTTCAAACCCGTCGCCACCATCATGCACGAGCAGGAGACGGTGGACGTGCAATTTCACAACACGACGCTCAAAGCGCGCGGCCGGCACGACCCGTGTGTGCTGCCGCGTGCCGTGCCGATGGTGGAAGCCATGACGGCATTGGTGCTGGTGGACCACGCGCTGCGCCACAAGGCGCAATGCGGCTGACCCCGAACGCATCAGAGTTGATTTCTGGCGTGTAAGACGCATTTTTGAATTAATCGAAAAACATTATGGCAGAAAAGAGCATCAACGAAATCTCACGCGACGCGCGTGTGCTTTTCACCAAGGGCACCGAAGCCTTGTCGCGGGAGAACTACGATTACGCCATCGCGCTGTTCAACCAGGTGCTCGAGAACGAACCGGCCTTCTTCGAGTGCCGCAAGGCATTGCGCGAAGCGCAGTTCCGGAAGGCCGGCGACGGCGGCAGCGGATTTTTCAAAAGGATGTTGAGCGGCGCGGGTTCCTCGCCGCAGGTGGCCAAGGCCAGGATGGCGATGAGCAAAAATCCCGCCGAGGCGCTCGTCATCGCCGAACAGATTTTGAACGGCGACCCGAACAGTTCCGCCGCCCACCGCATCGTTGTCGAGGCGGCCCAGGCGCTGGACCTGCCGCACACGGGCGTGCTGTCGCTTGAGACCCTGCTGAAAAATTCGCCCAAGGACAAGGGTCTGGCGATAGAATTTGCCGAAGCGCTCGCCGCCAGCGGCGGAGATGCCAGCCGCGGGGAACAAATTCTGAGCGATCTCCTGCGCGCGCGCCCCGGTGACGGCGACCTGTCGAAGGCGTTGAAAAACCTGTCGGCCCGCAAGACGATGGACAAGGGCGGTTACAGCGCGCTGGAGGGCGGACAGGGTTCGTATCGCGACATTTTGAAGAACAAGGAGGAGGCCGTTTCCCTCGAGCAGGAAAAACGCGTGGTGAAAGCCGAGGACGTGACCGAGCGGCTCATGGGCGAATATGAGGCGCGCCTGGAAACCGAGCCGAACAATCTCAAGCTCGTCCGCTCGCTCGCGGAGCTTTACACGCAAAAGAAGCAGTTCGAACGCGCCCTGGCGCTTTACGATCGCATCAGAAACTCCGAGATGGGCAACGACCCGTCGCTCGAACGCGCCATCGCCGAAACCATCGTCCGGCGGTTTGATTATCAGGTGGAGCAGCTCGATCCCGCCGCGCCCGACTACGCCGAGCAGTCAACGAAAATCCAGGCGGAAAAAATGGATTACCAGATCACCGAATGCCGGAAGCGCGTCGAAAAATACCCGACGGACCTGGGGATCCGGTTTGAGATGGGCATGCTGTATTTTCAGGCAGAGAAATTCAGCGAGGCGATTGCGGAATTTCAGAAGGCGCAGGGCAATCCGCACAGACGCCTCGCCGCCATGAGCTGCCTCGCCCAGTGTTTCGCCAAACGCAAAATGTTCGACCTCGCCGCGCGTACGCTCCAGAACGCCATCAAGGAAAAACTGGTGTTCGACGACGAGAAGAAGGACCTCATCTACAACCTTGGCGCCGTGCTGGAAAGCATGGGCAAGAAGGACGAGGCCATTGAACAGTTCAAGCAGATCTACGAAATGGACGCCGGCTACAAGGACGTCTCGGCCAAGGTGGAAGCCTTCTACGCCGGACAATAGCGGGTGTTGAATCCGAAGTCGGGGAAGCACACCCGCCCCGGGTGTGGCTGGACGCGCCCCGCGTCCAGCGTTTTCGCGCGCGTCGCTGCTTGAAGCTTCAGAACTTTTTGGCGCGCCCGGGGTTTTCCGCGAGGGCGCGGAAAACGGCGCGCGAGGCGCGTGCGCTCCCCGTCTGAACTGTGGAATTCGGGCGTTTTAAATCCGCTTCTCGTCGGCATCAATGAAGTCCACGAAGTTCCGGATGTCGTCGCGGTGCGCGATGCCGGCCTGTTCCTTGCGCATCTTCAATCGCGCGACGGCCTCCGCGTTGCCAGCCTGGGGGCGGCTCAGGATGTCCTGCGCCAGCGCGGCCTTTTCCGCCGGAGATTTCTTTACGTTCTGGCGCACCCAGTCGCACACCTCGCCGTCGGTGACGGAGTTTTTCACGACGCCAATCATCTGTTCGTGTGCGACGCCGGCGGCCTTGAGCCACATGCCGTCAAAACCTTTGCCGAAGTTTTCCTGGTAATCGGCGTGGAGTTTGCCGGCGAGGTGCAGTCGGATCTTGTCAACGTAACGCGGTAGATAGATCCAGCCGTCCATCGTTTCGCGCGGGCTGCGCGGATAGATGATGTTGCTCATGTAAAAAAGATGAGCCGCCCGGCCCGTCACCGCAATGCGAAAAAACTCAAGCCTGAACCGCCGCGGCTTTCGCTCCAGCGGTGAATCCGCCGGTTATTTCGGCAAAAACGGCCGGACGCGCTCCGCCAGGAGCTTGTAGCCCGCCACGTTGAAATGCAATTGGTCCTCGACAAAGAGTTCGGGACGCGGCCGGCCATCGGCTCCCAGCACCATGTCATACGTCTCGAGGTATTGCAGATGCGGCGTCCGGCGCGCGTATTCCTTCACCATTACGTTCACCGCCTTTTCCTTGTCCCTTTGTTGCCAACGCGACTGGGACGGGCTGCACGAGATGAACACAATTCCCGTTTCGGGCAGTTTGGCGCGGATGCTGGCCACGAAGTCTTTAAAGTCCGCGAACACCTCTTCCGGCGATTTGCCGGCCCAGAGATCATTGCCGCCGCCGCGCAAGAAAATCATCCGTGGCGCATAGGGAAAAATGATCCGGTCGGCAAAATGGGTGGAATCCACAATCTCCGACCCGCCAACGCCGCGATTGATCACCCGTTGT
>JBEKEJ010000090.1:0-11584 GCA_050013895.1 Verrucomicrobiota bacterium
GACCGGCGAACGTCTCGAATCTGCTGTCGGATTGAGGAACCGATTTCAGGCAGCAGTTGCTCATGCCTTCTCTTATACCAACCCCTTGCCCCAATTACCCCCTCAAAAATTGAGATGCGCCCCGATATTGGTCACACTATTGGGCATCGTGACGCTGGCTAGGCTGGTACAGCCATAGAACGCATAGTCCCCGATGCTCGTAACGCTGCTTGGAATTGTAATGTTGGTCAGACTGGTGCAGGAATAGAACGCCGCGTTTCCGATGTTGGTGACACTATCGGGAATCATAACGTTAAGTACCTTGTTAGGAAAAGTTGAATAGAATGCCCAATCTCCAATGCTGGTGACCGGCAGGAAATTTATGCTACTGGGTATTGATACCGTCCCGCTAGAGCCGGTGTATCCCGTGATCGTGATAGTGCCGTTATTGGTGGTGTAATTGAATGGCACCTCCGGATTCCATAGCACCGCTGGATGATTATCGAACAGCGTTCTCCAGCCGGTGGCTCCTGACAAATAATAGATCGTAGTCAAGCTGCCTTGGAAGACATTGGGACCCCTAAGGCGGGGCGCATTTCCACGACAACACACACTCATCAGCTTGGGACAGGAACCGAACGCCCAATCGTCTATGCTCGCAACGTTGCTGCCCAGCGTGACGTTGGTCAGCAATGCACAGCGAAAGAAAGCCCTTTGCCCGATTTCGATGACGCTATCGGGAATCAAAACCTGGGTGACACGGGTGCCAGAAAAGGCCCGATTGCCAATGCGGGTAACGGGCAGGCCTTTAATGGCGCCAGGAATCGTCACCACGCCGCTGGAGCCGGTGTATTTCGTGATAGTGATGGCCCCGTTGTTGGTGGTGAACGTGAACTGCGCCTGCACCACGGCGGGCAGCAGCAAGAGCAGCGCCCCTGACAGGCAGAGTTGAATCAGGTTTCACTTGGGTTTCATATAGGTCCAACTGATTTTGCAGGACTCCCACATTAAACACCTTCTGAACAGTAAGATCAACGGGATTCGGTCAAAAGGCAGAAGCCACTCCTCAATTGCCAAAATAGTTCCAACTAGAAAACGGCGCAGAACGCAGAAAGCCAGAAAGTGTTTCGAATTTTGGAGCGCATCGAGCCTGCTTGCCACGCCGGAGCCAAGCGCAGGCGGGTGGCCCGAACAATCGGCGCTCAGCGCCGACGCATTAGTATCGCCGCCTATTCCTTCTTCACCGCCTTCACTTCGATATGCAGGTCGCGCAACTGGCGGGGCGCAACGGCAGCGGGTGAATCGGTCATCAAATCCGTGCCTTTCGCGGTCTTCGGAAACGCAATCACGTCGCGGATGCTCGGTGTGCCGCAGAGAATCGCACACAGCCGGTCGAAACCGAGCGCGATGCCGCCGTGCGGCGGCGCGCCAAAGCGGAAAGCTTCGAGCATGTAACCGAACCGTAACTTCGTTTCTTCCGGCGGAATTTGCAGCACGTCCTCGAACACCATTTTCTGCACGTCGGGCTGGTGAATACGAATCGAGCCGCCCCCGAGCTCCACGCCGTTCACCACCACGTCGTAATGCTGGCCGCGGACTTTCTTCGGGTCGGTCTTGAGCAGCGGGATGTCCTCGGCCACCGGCGCGGTGAACGGATGATGGCTGGAATACCAGCGGTTCTGTTCCTTGTCGAAACTGAGCAGCGGAAATTCCACGACCCAGAGGAAATCGAACCGGTTCGGATCCAGTGTCAGCTTCCCCTGCTCTTTCAAAATGTTGGCGCAGTATCGCCGGATTTCACCCAGGATTTCGCACGCGTTCAGCCATTGGTCGGCGGCGAACAAAATCAAGTCGCCTTCGTCGATTTTTAATTTTTGCGTGAGCGCCGCCTTCTCGGCGTCGTTGAAGAATTTCACGATGGGCGATTTCCATTCGCCACCTTCAATCTTGATGTATGCCAGGCCTTTTGCGCCGAGGCCCTTGGCGTATTCGGTCATGGTGTCAACCTGGCCCTGGGTCACACCGGCCAGGCCTTTGGCGTTGAGCGCTTTCACCACGCCGCCGGCGGCGACCGCGCCGCCGAACACCTTGAATTTGCTGCCGCGGAATTCCTCCGTGAAATCCACGAGTTCCAGGCCGAACCGCGTGTCCGGCTTGTCAATGCCGTAGCGGTTTAATGCTTCAACGAACGAAAGCCGCTTGAACGGCGTTGGCACGTCCAAGTTCAGCGCCGTTTTCCAGATGCGTTGGAGCAGGCCTTCAATCAGGCGGTAAATATCCTCGCGCTCGATAAAACTCATCTCCAAGTCGATCTGCGTGAACTCCGGCTGGCGGTCGGCACGCAGGTCTTCATCGCGATAGCAGCGAGCGAGTTGGAAATACTTTTCAACGCCGGCGACCATGAGGATTTGCTTGAACTGCTGCGGCGATTGCGGCAGCGCGTAAAATTGTCCGGGATTCGTCCGGCTTGGCACCAGGAATTCGCGCGCGCCCTCGGGCGTGGACTTGAAGAGCGTGGGCGTTTCGATTTCGAGAAAGCCGTGTTCGTCCATGAATTGCCGCGTGGCGATGGCGACGTTGTGTCGCAACCGGAGGTTCCGCGCCATTTCCGGCCGGCGCAAATCGAGGTAGCGATATTTCAGGCGCAATTCCTCGTTCACCTTTCCCGCCACTTCGGGGTCGTCCACCGGGAACGGCAGCACGTCGGCGACGTTGAGCACTTCGAGTTCCTTCACCATCACCTCGACTTCGCCGGTGGGGATTTTGGGATTGTTCGTGCCTTCCGGGCGCTGGCGGACCTTGCCGGTGGCGCGGATGACGCATTCGCTCCGCAACGCTGCGGCGCGCTCGAAAAGTTCCTTGGGCAAATCGGACGGGTCGAAAACGGTCTGCGTGCGGCCTTCGCGGTCGCGGACGTCAATGAAGATGAGGCCGCCAAGGTCGCGGCGTGAGTGGACCCAGCCGGTCAAGGTGACCGTTTGCCCGATATGCGCCGGGCGTAGTTCATTGCAATGATGCGTGCGTTTCATTTCAAATGCGGATTGCGGAATTCGGCCGTCTTCGCTGCGCTACACCGCGCCAGCGGATTGCGGAATTCAGAATTCAAAGTGAGTGAGCATATTGACGGGAATTGCCTCATTTTCAAAGCGTTTTTTGGAAGGCGACACGAATTGGCCCAATTTGACGCCGCCCGAGGAGCGCCGGCCTCCGGTCCGGCTCGAAGCTCGTTCCCGGCAGAACACGCCGGGTCGGAGACCGGCGTTCCCTTCGCAATCTACCCGCTCCCGCCTTATTCCGGCAGCGCAATCCGCCAGGTGTTGGTCGGGTCGCCGGAATTGCGCAGCGCATCGCGCAACAGGGAACTGGAGCATTGCTGCACGCTGCCATCGGAAAGGCCGAGGTTGCCCTGATTGACATGGATGTCCTGCGTCCAACTGACGCGTTGGCCGGGGACGAGCTTCAGGATGCCATTTTCCGGGTCGCTCTCGCCCGTGATGTTCCGGTCGCCATCGAGAAACCTCTGCGGACAGGTGTCCATGGCTTCAAGACCGACGAAGTAACTGACGTTTTGATTATTCAATCGGGAAAAATTGTTGGCGACCGTGCGCGTGTCCGCCGGACAGATCAAAATTTTCGGCGTGCTCAACTCATTCGACATGACCTGAAAATGGCGGAACGTGTCCGCGCCGGTGTCGAATTCTTTTGTGCCGCCTTTGGCCATCGGCACATCCATCGGGTATTTGTCGCCGTTGTCGCCTTCCCAGACGCGGAAGGCGAGGCCGGTTTGATGCAAGTTATTGACGCAATTGATGCGCTGCGCCTTCTTCTTGGCCGACGCGAGCGCGGGCAGCAGCATCGCCGCCAGAATGGCTAGAACGGCGATGACGACAAGCAACATGACAAGGGTGAATCCTGGTTTTGAGCCACGCCCGGAGATGGAGTTCATGCCCACACTATGAACGGCCAGCCGCCGCTTTCAAGACATTGTTCGCCCGAATCAAACCGGCGGTTGAATTCAGCAACGGTTATTTTTCGCTTTACCTTTTTCAGGAAAGTGCTTGGCTGTCCCCGAATTCGGGCAACTCACTGGAAACCATTCTCTCATCATGAAACAAAAACACCTGTCGCTTTGCTTGCCGGCGCTCGTCCTGGCGGGCGTCCTCGCCACCCTTAATTTCGGCTGCGGCAAAAAAAACACGCCGTCCACTGAACAATATCCGGCTGGTGCATCCAATGCGCCCGCCGTGTCGGTGGCAAAGACCAGCTTCACCGAAGTCACGTCGCAGCTCGATCCGGGCGGCAATTTCTATCTGTATCTCGGCACCGCGCAATGGCTCGACGGTCTCTCGACCAAGGTCGGCGCCTGGCGGCAGATGTTCACCGCCATGCCCGGCCTCAAACCGGACGACGCGGCCAATATCAACAAGATGTTCGACCTTGCCACCCGCCTCATCAAGGACAGCGGCATCGAAGATGTCAGCGGCGTGGGCTTGAGTTCGGTGGAAATCGAGAAAGGCTTGTTCCGCAACAAGGCGTTGTTGCATCATTATCCCGGCAAAGGCAACGGCTTCCTCTGGCAACTCGCCGGCAAGGAACCACACCCGCTCACCGGGCTTGACCTCCTGCCCGTTGGCACCGCGCTGGCCGTGTTCTCGGATGCGGATCTGCCGGTGCTCTGGACCGTTGCACAAAAGGAAATCGCCCAATCCGGCCTGCCCCAGGCCCAGACATGGATGAAGCAACTCCCCGTTCAATTTGAGCAGAGAACCAAAGTCAAATGGTCTGACTTTCTCAATTCGCTCGGCGGCGAATTCGGCCTCGTCGTCACGCTCGACCCTTCCAACAATATCCCCGTGCCGCTGCCCGGCGGCGCGCTGGTGGTCCCCGAGCCTGGCTTATTGCTCGCCGTGAAGGTCAACGACGACACCATTTTCAACCGCATTGACGATGCATTGGAGAGCAACCCGCAGGTCATCAGTGTGGGCAAGCCCGGCCTCGAAATGCGGACGATGCCCGTCCCCGTCCCATTCATCGGCGAACTCCGGCCCAGCACCGCCAGCAGTGGCGGCTACCTGTTCATCGCCACGAGCGATGCGCTGATTGACGAGGCCCTCGCCGTGAAAAGCGGGCAGACTCCCGGCCTCAAAAGCACCGACGCATTCAAGCATCTCGCGCAAGGCCTGCCTGACCACGGCAACCAGTTCTGCTATTTGAGCCAACGGTTCACCGAGACCCTGGTCAAGGTGCAACAACAGGCCATGGCCAACAGCGCCAGGACCCAACCGCAGATGGCCCAATGGATGCAATCCTTTTACCGCGGCCAGCCCGCCTTTGCCTATTCCGTCGGCCTCAACACGCTGGACGGCTGTCTGACCATCGGCAATGCCAGCCAGAGCTACGCCAACACCGTGCTGCTGCCCGCCGTGGCCGTCCCCGCCTTGCTGGCCGCGGTTGCCATTCCCAACTTCGTCAAAGCCCGGAGCGTCTCGCAGCAAAATGCCTGCATCAACAATCTCCGGCAGATTGACGCGGCGAAAAACGAATGGGCCTTGGAGAAAGGCAAAACCGCCCCGGACATTCCGACCAGGGAAGACCTTCTGCCCTACGTTCGCCGCTGGCCGGTTTGTCCGGCGGGGGGCACCTACGCCATTGGCCGTGTGGACGAAAAACCGACTTGCAGCATTCCCGGCCACCAACTGCCCTGAAGCCGCCGCAGCGTCGCGCATCGGTCAATTGGGCATTGGCATGGTTTGAGCGGCGTGCGGAGCATCGCTCCGCGCAAACCGGGGTTTCCCGCTTGCGGAGCAATGCGGCGCGCTCCAAAAACCGCAAATTGTGCATTACCGATTTGCCATCGCAAACGCCCGCAGGCGGATTGCCGGGACAAATTCCCCGCTCGCCCTGGCCGCCGCCTTCAATTAACCTTTGACCGCCATGACGGATTTGACGAGACCCGAAGTCATCATCACCCACGAAAGCGACCTCGACGGGTTGCTCGCGGGCGTGTTGTTGCAACGGCTCGCCAGGAAACTTTTCGGCGCGAACACCCCGTTGGAGGCGTATCACTACAACTTCTGGAAACAGCGCGAGTTGCGCGAAAAATCCGCGTGGGTCGCGGACTTCACGTTCGAACCGCGGCTCGACAAGCCGGAGTGGGTCGTTTTTGACCATCACGTCACGGAAACCGCGCCCAAATTCGCCCGGCTCATCCACGACGTGAACAAGTCGGCCGCGTTGTTATGCTACGAATTTTGCATAAAACAAGGCCTCGGCTCGCCTGCGCTGGACCGGCTGGTGCACTTGAATAATGTTGCGGATTTGTTTCTGGAGGACGATCCGGATTTCGTCGTCGCCGGCGATTACGCGAGTCTGGTCAAAACCTATCAGTTCTGGAACCTGCACGCGCTCATCAACGGCGAAATTGAGCGACTGCTCGACCATCCGTTGCTCGAGGTCATGGCAACCAAGCGTCGTATTGAAAACCCGCTCGGCTTTGAATGGAGCAAAAACAACGTCACCGAACTCAGCCCGGCGGCCGCCTACGTGGACACCGTCGTCGGCAACAACAACCTCGTGGTCCACCGGTTGCTTGAGGAGCGGGCGACAAAATATCCGGTGCTGGTCACGTTATTCCGGCGCGGGAACCTGGTTTTCGTCAGCTTTCGCAGCCGGGACGGCGAAGCGCTCAAGATCGCGGAAAAATTCCAGGGCGGCGGCCACGCCAACGCCGCCGGCGCCATCCTGCCCAAATCCATCCGGAACATCTCCGACGCCGTCGAATACCTGCGCCAGATATTGAATCCGAAACGAGCCATGCCACTCAACAGCCTGGAAAATTTGTTCGCTGAAATTGAAGCTGAACAACAGAAGTGACCACGAATGGAGGTGGAGTTCGGTATCAAACGCGGAAGTTTTACCGTTCCGAACTAACACACTCTGTTTCCAAGTTTATTATTGCCTGATGTTACGGAGTTCAAGCCGTTTTTTCGACTGCTCGCCCAGCGCGATGCCATTGCTCCGTTACGCCCTGCCATTGCCCGTCAGGTGCAACTTTTGGTGAAGAATCAGGTGAAGTTTTTCCAGTCCGAAATTTGATGACTCGGCGTGATGAAATTGGCCAACCCAGTGCATGGGCGGCTGGGGACGCCGCTAGTTTCAAGATTTCAGGCACCGCTGTGATTTACCGTTTGAGCTTGCTGCGAAGCTTGTCCGCCTTTTGCTCCTCTTCCATTTTCAAGCTCGCAAACATAGGGTCGTGATGGGCACTTTTCCGAGGTTTCTTGAGGGAAAGGATATCCATGTGCTGTTGCATTTTCATCCTGTTTAAGCAGTAGAGCAGCGCGGTTTCCTCGCTGATCAAATCCTGCTCGTAGGCTTTCAAAAGGGATTGCTCAAAAGTGTGCCAGCCGGCCATGCTGCCAGCCTCAATGATTTCCTCCAGATTGCGGCTTTCCTGGTTTTCGCCCAGCAAAATGGCTTCACGTGAGCGCAAGTTGCTGCCCACCAATTCCGTGACCAGCAGCCTGCCACCGGAATTTGATGGAACAAGCCGCTGGCTGATGATGTAACGCATTGAACCCGCCAGCCGCTCGCGCACTTGGTCTTCCTCATCCCTGGTGAAAATGCCGAGAATACGGTTGATTGTCTTTGAAGCGCTCGTGGTGTGCAGCGTGCTGAAAACCAAATGACCGGTTTCGCCGGCGTTGAGCACAATCTCCATCGTTTCGCGATCGCGAATTTCGCCGATAAAGATTATTTTGGGCGCCTGCCGCAGAGCGGCGCGCATGCCGTCGCGATAATTGTAAAAATCGAGCCCCAGTTCCCGCTGGCTGAACGTGGATTTGAGCGGCGTAAACAAAAATTCAATCGGATCTTCCAGCGTGATGATATGGACATCCCTGGTCTGGTTGATTTCGTTCAGCATGGCAGCGATCGAGGTCGTCTTGCCCATACCCGTGCCACCGGTCACAAAGATGAGACCCGTCTTTTCCTTGATGATCTCGTGGAACACCGGGTCCAGGTGGAGCGATTCAAAGGTTGGAATCAGCGGCTTAAGGTGGCGCAACACCATGGCGTAATGTCCATTCTGACGGTATATGTTGACGCGAAACCTACAAATATTTCTCAAGGTATAACCGCAATCACATGAGCCGTGTTCCTTTAAATCCTGCTGCAGCCGCTGGTTGTTGTCGATAATGACCCCGGCCAGGCCCTCGACGCGTGAACTGGTGAGCACGGGTTCGGATTGTTCGCACACAAGCGGCCGCAACTCGCCTTCAATCTCCACTTGCAACGGCCTGCCGGCCACGAAGAGCAGGTCCGAAATTCCATCGGCAGATTTAATCATCCGCTCCAGCAATCGGTCTAGTTCCTCTTTGTTCATGATTACACGTTTCTGGTTATACCTTTGAATTCCTTTGTCAATCCCAAACGCCATCAGTCATCTTTTGATTTCAGTTGTCTATTATCGTCAATTCGCAGTGGTTTTGCTTTTCCATGAGGCGATTCACGTTTATTATCGCCAGCGTTTATGGCTGAATCGCAAACGGCAGTTTCCTCCGCGGCGCGCGCGGATGGCCGCAACCCCAACCAACTCCGGCCCATCCGATTTCAAAACCACATCGCGCCGCATGCCACCGGCTCCACGCTCATCGAGTGGGGCCACACGCGCGTCATCTGCGGCGTGACCGTCGAGGAAACCGTGCCGCGCTGGATGAAAGAACAAAGAGTCGAAGGCGGCTGGCTCACCGCCGAGTATGCGATGCTCCCCTATTCCACTTTGGAACGCAAACCGCGCGACATCGCCAAAGGCAAACTGGACGGACGCTCGTCCGAAATCCAGCGGCTCATCGGTCGCGCCATGCGCACGGCGGTTGACCTGAAAAAAATCGGCGCGCGGACGATTTGGGTGGATTGCGACGTGTTGCAGGCCGACGGCGGCACGCGCACCGCCGCCATCACCGGCGCCTATGTCGCCCTTTCACTGGCGATGCAAAAGCTTTTGGTCGAAGGAAAATTGACGGAGGACCCGGCCCTGCACGCCGTCGCCGGCGTCAGTGTTGGCGTCGTGAACGGCCAGCCGTTGCTGGATTTGTGTTACACGGAGGACGTGGCCGCGGCGGTGGACATGAACCTGGTGATGAACTCCGCCGGCGAATTCATTGAAGTCCAGGGCACCGGCGAGGAGGCCACTTTCAGCGAAAAACAACTCAACGATTTGCTCGCGCTCGGCAGGGCGGGCATTCGTGAATTGCTTGCCGCCCAACAATCGGCCCTGGCCTGATTTTCCGTGCGAGCCGCAAAACGAAAATCGAAGCGGGCGCCAGCGACAAGGTTGCTGTTGATTCGTCACGCGGAGGTGGAAATTTCGCATCAGCGCACGTTTGGCGGGCGCCTTGACATGAATCTTTCGGCGCGCGGCAAACGACAGGCGCAAGAACTCGCCGCCTACCTGCGCGGCCGAACGATTGACGCGATTTACGCCAGCCCGATGAAGCGGGTCCAGCAAACGCTCGCGCTGGCGTTCAAAAACGGCGCGTCCACCCTCCGCAGTGCTACGGAGGACGGGCCGGCGCAAACCATTCTGTCCGATTTGCGGGAAATTGATTTTGGCGACTGGACGGGCCTGGGCTGGGAAGCTGTGAGCGAGCGCTTTGGCTTCCACGCGCACAAATGGCTCGACCAGATTGAAAAGCGGGGAGCGCCGAATGGAGAGAACGGCAGGACCTTCCGCGCCCGCGTCGAGCCGTGCCTGCGCGAAATCGCGCGGCGGCATCGCGGGCAAAACGTTGCCGTCTTTTGTCATGGCGGCGTGGTTCGCATGATGCTCGCCATTCTTCTCGACGTGCCGCTGCCGAAAACCAATCAGTTCGAGATTGAATACGCGAGCGTCACGCAGGTCGCGTTGTATCCGCACATGACGGAGGTGGAATTGCTCAATTTCACCCCGTGGCGCGACCGGACCTGACGATCGTCCTCGTCCTTCGTTCCCGCCCCCTGGCGCGGCGAAATGCAATGAAGACGGCTCGTACTCGTCTTTTTGGTCGAGGGCGAGGACGAGCACGAGCAGGAGGAAGGCATCGAAAATGAAACACAAGGTGCTCTGGCGGATTTCCATCGCCACGACGCGCGAAGCCGAAGACGCCGTCGCGGAAGCGCTTGGCGCGGTCCTGAACTGCGCCGTTTCGTCCTGTTTCCATGTAAAAACCGGGTTGAGCGCGGTCTCCGCCTATTGCGGACAAAGGCCGGCCGCAGGAGCCCGTGAAAAAATTTCCGCCGGCCTGAAGTGGATCAAAGCGTGCGGGCTGCAAATCGGCCCCGGCACCATCACCATTGCCAAAGTCCGGCGCCAGGATTGGGCGGAATCGTGGAAACGCCATTTCAAACCCATTGAAATCAAAGTTAACCGTCGGAGGGGCGAGTTACACGAGACCCCAATTCCCTTGGCGGAGACAGGGACTGGTATAGCTCGTCCCTCCGAGATGAGGAAATCGCTGCTGATTAAGCCGAGTTGGAGCCGGCGCAGGCCGCGGAAAGGCCAAATCGTTGTCGTGCTCGATCCCGGCCTTGCTTTTGGCACCGGACAGCATCCGACGACGGCGTTTTGCCTGCATGAACTGGCGCGCTGTGGAAAATTTAGAACACACCGGTCATTTTTAGACATCGGCACCGGCTCGGGCATCCTGGCCATTGCGGCGGCGAAACTCGGCTATTCCCCCGTGCGCGCCTTCGATTTTGATCCCGAGGCGGTGCGTGTCGCCCGCACCAACGCCCGCGCGAACGGGGTTCATCACAAGCTGCAGATTACGCGTGGGGACGTGGCAAAACTGCGGTTTCAAGCGGCACAACAATACGATCTCATTTGCGCAAACCTGATTTCGACGCTGCTGCTGGCGGAAAGGCGGCGGATTGCGGCGCAATTGAAACGCGGCGGAACGCTCGTGGTGGCGGGAATCTTGAAATCAGAATTCTACCGGGTGCAAAAATCTTTTGCGGAACTTGGTTTAGAACTTGCTGCCGCAAGAACCGGGAACGAGTGGCGCTCGGGTTCATTTTATTACGCCAAGGAAAAATTCGGTGGGGAAATTTGAATGACCGGCGCCGGGATCGGTCTGATAATCAGGAGTGCGGGCAGCGGCCTCGCCGGCGAGGAAGGCGGGGCCCTGCGCAACTCCATAACCAAAGTTGCGTTATGAAAAGAATGATGGAAATCATCACGGAAGCCGTTCGGGATCCAAAACACCCATTCCGCAAATTGGATCATCAGCCCAAAAAGCCGCTGAAAAACCGTTACGAACGCAGAAAAGTGAGGGAATATCTCCATTTGGGTGACTGGCAGGAGGAGCTGATATAGAAGCAGTTGCCCAGCATGAATGAATGAGCCGCGCGTGAGCGCGGCTTTTTCCTTTCATGGGGAAAATTTATTGGCCTTCCGGTTTACTGGCGCAGGCAGGGATGTTGGTGTGTTTTCATCACATGTGAAAAATCACACCGGCGACTCCAAGAGCCAGCCGGCAAAAAAGAGCAATGTAGCGCCGGAATGATGAGCCATCGGTTGGGCAACATTCCAACTCTTCGTGACCCCGCTCCGTTTTACTTCATCAGC
>JBEKEJ010000091.1:0-11486 GCA_050013895.1 Verrucomicrobiota bacterium
GCGGCCTCTGGAAGGAGGCGCTCGAGCGGTTGCACAAGACGAATAATTTTCCCGACTTCACCGGCCGCGTCTGCCCGGCCCCGTGCGAAGGTTCATGCGTGCTCGGCATCAACGCCCCGCCCGTCACCATCAAGAACATCGAGCATGCCATTGCCGAAAAAGGCTGGGACGAAGGCTGGATCGTGCCCGAGCCGCCCAAAATCCGCACCGGCAAAAAGGTCGCCGTCGTCGGTTCCGGCCCGGCGGGCCTGTGCGCCGCGGCGCAATTGAACAAGGCCGGCCACACGGTCACCGTATTCGAACGGGAAGATCGCCCCGGCGGGTTGCTCATGTATGGCATCCCGAACATGAAGCTCGACAAGGAAAAAGTCGTCCTGCGCCGCGTCAAACAGATGGAAGCTGAAGGCGTCCAGTTTGTTTGCAACACTGAAGTGGCACAGGCGTCCCGCCTGTGCGATGATCCGCAGAAAAAAAACGCAACTCACGGGCAAGATGCCCGTGCCACTAAAAATTTTCCCGCCGAAAAGCTGCTCAAGGAATTTGACGCGGTCATTCTCGCGACCGGCGCGACCAAACCGCGCGATCTGCCCGTGGAAGGCCGGGACCTGAAAGGCGTCCATTTTGCGATGGATTTTCTGACGGCCAACACCCGCGCCCTGCTGGACCGGCACAAGAACGGGGATTTCATTTCCGCCGAAGGCAGGGACGTCATCGTCATCGGCGGCGGCGACACCGGCACGGACTGCGTGGGCACGTCGCTGCGTCAGGGTTGCAAGAGCCTGGTGCAGTTGGAGATTCTGCCCCGGCCGCCGCTGGAACGCGCCAGGGACAATCCGTGGCCGGAATGGCCGAAGGTTTACCTGATGGACTACGGCCAGCAGGAAGCCGCGGCGAAATTCGGCGCCGACCCGCGGGTTTATCTCACCACCGTCAAGAAATTCAACGGCGATGCAAACGGGCAGGTGAAGGAAGCCCTGACCGTCCAGATCCAGTGGGACCGGAACGAGAAAGGGCAGTTCACCCCGAAAGAAGTTCCCGGCACGGAAAAAGTCCTGCCGGCGCAGCTCGTGTTGCTGGCGATGGGATTTCTCGGACCGGAACAGCCATTGCTGGAAGCGCTGAAGCTCGAACGCGACCCGCGCACCAACGTGAAAGCCGAGTTCGAAAGATACACGACGAACCTCAAAGGCGTGTTTGCCTGTGGCGACTGTCGTCGCGGCCAAAGTTTAGTCGTTTGGGCATTTAATGAAGGCAGGGGTGCCGCCCGCGAGTGCGACCGGTATCTGATGGGTTCAACCGACTTGCCGTAATCTCAATTCGGTGGGGCGAGACGCCGTCGAGCCCTGACTTCTTCAACCGCAGATGTCGGTCCATCTCCGATCATTAGCACTGATTGGTGAAGATAAGCGATTCTGCCCTGCCAAAAATCTGCGTCAATCAGCGAGATCTGCGTCCATCCGCGGCTGAGACGATTCCCCGGCAAACAAAAAGGCCGCAGTCTCTTTGGCGCAGCGACCGCGGCCTTGAACCACCGTTGGAAAAATACTCAGACCAGACCCTGATCGAGCATCGCGTCCGCAACTTTGACGAAGCCGGCGATGTTCGCGCCGACAACGTAATTGCCCGGCTTGCCGTATTCGGCCGCGGTATCGGCGGCGTTCTTGTGGATGGTGACCATGATGTGGTGCAGCCGCTTGTCCACCTCTTCGCTGGTCCACGGCAGTCGCATTGAGTTCTGGCACATTTCAAGGCCGGACGTGGCCACGCCGCCGGCATTGGCCGCCTTGCCCGGACCGTAGAGAATCTTTTTGGCCAGGAACTGATCAATGGCCGCGGGTTCGGACGGCATGTTGGCCGCCTCGGAAACCAGGCGGCAACCGTTGTCGAGCAGGGTCTTGGCGTCATCACCGCTGATTTCGTTTTGGGTGGCGCACGGGAAGGCGCAATCGCATTTAATGCCCCAAGGGCGTTGCCCGTTCAGGTATTTCGCGCCAAACTTGTCGGCGTACTCCTTGATGCGGCCGCGGCGGACGTTTTTGAGATCCTTGACCCAGGCCAGTTTTTCCTCGTTGACGCCGTCCTTGTCGTAGATGGTGCCGTTGGAGTCGGACATGGTGACGACTCTGGCGCCGACCTGGTTGAGTTTTTCGACGGTATATTGCGCGGCGTTGCCGGAACCGGAGACCGCGCAGATCTTGCCTTTGACGGTTTCATTTCGCGTCTTGAGCATTTCCTCGGCGAAATAGACGCAACCATAGCCGGTGGCTTCCGGACGAATGAGCGAGCCGCCCCAATTCAGGCCTTTGCCGGTGAGCACGCCGGTGAATTCGTTGGCCAGCCGCCGGTATTGGCCGAAGAGATAGCCGATTTCGCGCCCGCCCACGCCGATGTCGCCCGCCGGCACGTCCGTGTCCGCGCCGATGTACCGGAACAGCTCGGTCATGAACGACTGACAGAAGCGCATGACTTCGTTGTCGCTCTTGCCCTTGGGATCGAAGTCCGACCCACCCTTGCCGCCGCCCATGGGGAGCGTGGTCAACGAATTCTTAAACACCTGTTCAAAGGCCAGGAACTTGAGGATGCTGGCACACACGGTGGGATGGAAGCGCAAGCCGCCTTTGTACGGTCCGATGGCGCTGTTCATCTGGATGCGGAACCCGCGGTTGACCTGGATTTGACCTTTGTCGTCCAGCCACGGAACGCGAAAAACCATCATCCGTTCCGGCTCGACGATGCGCTCCAGGATCTTGCCATCCCGGTATTTCTTGTGCCGTTGGATGGCTGGTTCAATGGATTCGAACACTTCGGTGACGGCTTGCAGGAATTCTGGTTCGCCGGCGTTGCGCCTTTTGACGATTTCGAGGGTATCTTGGATGAATGCCATATGTATCTACTCCGGTTGATTTGACTGGTCGGTTTTGGGTGGGCCGTTGATGTTCCTGGCAGGAGACGGCCGCAGACCGGCGCCACGCCATCGAAAATTGCCGCGACGGGCGGGAGCTCGCTCTGATGCGCCAGCAGAGACCTGGTCAATCGTCACCTGCATAGATCGCAGCGGATTTTAACAGAACCTGCGGTCTTGTCTATAACTTTTTTCACATCTTGCAACATAGCGATATAAAGCCTGACAATGTCATATTGGAGGGTGGAAAACGCCGGGGCGGCTTGGGGCCGGCACCCGGTGATCCTGGAACAGGCCGCATACATGGCCAACCGCAGTCAATCAGTCCCGCCGCGCAGATGACGCCGGCATTATGGAGTTGACGCCGTTGGAATCTGGCCTATGATGCATAAGAATACCACGCTGACTTGGTATTCTTTTCTGCAATGCAGATCGACACTTTAAAGATTTACTGTGACGTGGTGCGGCTACACAGCTTCTCCCGTGGCGCCGACGCGAACAACGTGCTGCAGGCCACTGCCAGCCTCACCGTGCAGCGGTTGGAGCGGCACTTGGACGTAAAGCTCATTGACCGGTCCTGCCGGCCCTGGAAGCCGACCCGGGAGGGCCGTCTCTTTTACGACGGATGCCGGAAGATGCTTGACGATTACCACGCGCTGGAGTGCGAGGTGCGCGGCAAGCAGGTGGACACCCACGCTATGGTGCGGGTCGCGGCCATTTACTCTGTGAATCTGCACGACATGAGCCGCTGCGTGAAGCAATTCAACGAGCTGTGGCCGCAGGCACACGTGGAACTGGAGTACCGCCACCCCGCCCGGGTGTGGGATCGGGTGCTCAACGACGAGGTGGACGTCGGGATCATCTCCTTCCCGCAGGCCCGGCGGGAACTGACGGTGATTCCCTGGCGGGACGAGCCGATGGTGCTGGCCTGCCATCCGCAACACCGGCTGGCTTGCAAAACGAAGATTGCACTGCGGGAACTCGTCGGCGAACCGTTTGTGGGATTCGATCCGGACCTGGTCATCCGCAAACGCATTGACGGGTTCCTGCGCGAACATGGCGTCGAGGCGAAGGTGACGCTGACCTTTGACAACATCGAGGCGGTCAAACGGGCCGTGGAAGCCGGTTCGGGCGTGGCGATCCTGCCGCGACCGACGCTGGAGCATGAACTACAGGCCGGCACGCTTGCCGCCGTTCCGTTGTCCGGGGTGAACTTCGTGCGCCCGCTCGGGATTATCTATCGTCGCGGCCGCCCGCTGTATCCGACCACGGAGTCCTTCATCCAGCTGCTGCAAAACAGCGGTGTTGGTCCGGACAAACGGAGAGTGAAATCTTAAACGCATTCTTTCCAGCGAAAGCTCCGGGTTTGACGATTTATAGGATGGGCACAGCGCCCGCGTTCAGGTAGTTTTCCGGAAACCCCGGCAAAAAGCCGGTTTCAACCCACAGCGGTGGGCTACGGGCGGATCCTTTGAGTCGAGAGTGATTCAATGAAAGCAAAAGCGACTGTGATGAGCACCGGCATGCCAGGCCTGGATGGCGTGTTGCAGGGACTCCGGCCGGGAGACAACGTGGTATGGGAAGTGGATGGCATTCAAGATTACCTCCCTGTGATCGGCCCGCTCTGCAACGAGGCCAGCCGCCTCCGGCGCAAGTTGGTCTATTTCCGATTTGCGGGCCACGCACCCTTGTTGACCGAAGACAGCGCCGCGCAAATTCACCGTCTCGACCCGCAAGAGGGCTTCGAGCGGTTTCTTACCGGGATCCTGAACGCGATCGAGCAGGCCGGGCCGGGCGCGTTTTATGTTTTCGATTGCTTATCCGATCTGGCGGCGGACTGGTTCAGCGACCGGATGCTGGGCAACTTTTTCATGATTACGTGTCCCTATCTGTACGAGCTGGACACGATCGCCTATTTCGCGCTGCAGAAGCACCTGCATTCGTTCCACGCGACCGATTCCATTTTCAACACGGCCCAGGTCATCATCGAAGTCTATCGGAAGGAGAACCAGTTTTACATCCATCCCATGAAGGTCTGGCAGCGTTACTCGCCCACCATGTATGCGTTGCACAGTTGGGAAGGGGACCAGTTCAAGCCGGTGACCAGCAGCGCCACCATCACGGACATTCTGGCCGGCGTGCCGAAGCCTTGGCTGGAATTCACCATCCGCCGGGCCGGCATCTGGGAAAGCACGTTCCAACAGGCGCAGCAAACGGTCCTTGCGTTGCGCCAGGGTTCCACGCCCAGCCACGATCCGCAGGAGTTGTTCCAACGCCTGATGAAGATGCTCGGCACGCGCGAACAACGGTTTCAGGCGCTGGCGGAGAAGTATCTCGACCTCGCCGAACTGGTGGAGATCATGCAGCGCATGGTGGGGACGGGCCTGATCGGCGGCAAATCGCTGGGGATGCTGTTGGGGCGGGCCATTCTGAAGAAGGCCGATCCGAAGTGGACGGAGTTGTTGGAGAGTCACGACTCATTCTACGTCGGCTCGGACGTTTTCTACACTTACCTGGTGCAGAATGGCTGTTGGTGGCTGCGCCGCCGGCAAAAAGACCTTGACCTCTACCTGCAGCAGGCCAGCGAAGCCTGCCAAAAAATCCTCGCCGGCACGTTCCCCGATTACATTCAGCACCAGTTCATGGAGATGTTGGAATATTTCGGACAATCGCCGCTGATCGTCCGTTCCAGCAGCCTGCTGGAAGATAACTACGGCAATGCGTTCTCCGGCAAATACGAGAGCGTCTTTCTGGCCAACCAGGGTGCGCCCCAGGAACGTCTGGAGGCTTTCATGAAAGCCGTCCGCACCGTCTATGCGAGCACCATGAGCGAGGAAGGTCTGCGCTATCGCCTGCATCACGGATTGCTCGATCGCGACGAACAGATGGCCTTGCTGGTCCAGCGTGTCTCCGGCGAGTTGCACGGCAGCCTGTTCTTCCCCCAGGTCGCCGGTGTGGGCTTCTCGTTCAATCCCTTCGTGTGGAGCGAAGACATTGATCCCAAGGCCGGGATGCTCCGGCTGGTCTTTGGGCTGGGCACACGCGCCGTGGACCGCACCGATGACGATTACACCCGGCTGGTCGCGCTCAATGCGCCGCTCAAACGGCCCGAAGCCAAGGCTCAGGAAGCGCGTGAATTTACCCAACGCCGCATGGACGTGCTCGACCTGGAAGCCAAACAACTCCTGAGCCGCGAATTCGAGAGTGTCGCACAGTCCTTTCCGCGCGACTTGATCGAACTCTATGCCACGAGCGATGAAGACACGACCGCCCGCACCCCGGAAGAAAACCAAAATCTTGCCTTTTCCGGCGTGCTGACCTTCGAGCAGTTGCTCTCCAAGACGGAGTTTGCGCCGACGATGCGCGAACTGTGTCACACCTTGCAACGGGCCTACAACTACCCCGTGGACATTGAATTCACCGTCAACTTCTTGCCCGATGACACGTTCCGGATCAACCTGCTCCAATGCCGTCCTTTCCAGGTAAAGATCGGCGCCGAAGGCAGCCGGGTACAGATGCCGGAGAAGATAGAGCCGCAGAATCTGCTGTTTCAAACACACGGGCCAATCATCGGCCATAGCCTCGCCACCGTGCTAGACCGGGTGATTTATGTGGTTCCGTCCGTCTATAGCCTGATGGCCATGAGCCAGCGTTACTCCGTGGCGCGCACCATCGGGCGCTTGACCCACCTCAGTCCGCCGGATGCCCGGCGAACCATCATGCTGATCGGGCCCGGCCGCTGGGGCACCTCCATGCCGGCACTGGGTTTGCCGGTTTCTTTTGCCGAGATCAACACGGCCTCCGTCATTTGCGAATTGACCTTGATGCACAAAGGCCTTGTGCCCGATGTGTCCCTCGGTACCCATTTCTTCAATGACCTCGTCGAAATGGACATGCTTTATCTGGCCGTATCGCCCGGCCGCGAGGGGCATGCCTTGAACGAGGAATTCATCCGCCAGCGTCCCAACCAACTTACCCAACTGCTGCCCTCGGCGGGTGCCTTGGCGCAGACGTTATGGGTGGTTGATTCGGACACCACAACCGATGGTGGCGCGCTGTTCCTCAACGTCGATTCCATGAAGCAACGTAGCATCTGCTATTGGGGCAGCAAAGTCTGACTTCCAAAAATTGTCATTGCCGGCGGCGAAATTCGGCACTGACCCGCGCACCAACGTGAAGGCCGAGTTCGAAAAATACACGACGAACCTTAGAGCATTTTCTATTTAGATAGACGCATATTGGGCATGACGAAAGAAGCCCCGGCAATGTTGAGCCGAGAAGGAGTCGAGGGCCGTCGCCAAGGTTGCGTGAAGATCCTCCAAGGTTCTGGCCGCCGCTTGGCGCAGGTGCGCCTTGAGTTTGGCAAAAGCCAGTTCAATGGGGTTGAGATCGGGGCTGTAAGGCGGCAGGTAACGGATATTCACTCCGCGAGGCGAGAGCAACCGGCGGACGTTTTGGATTTTGTGGGTGGAGAGGTTGTCGAGGATGAGCGTGTCCCCCTCGCGCAGTTGCGGACCCAGCACCCGTTCCAGATAAACCGTGAACACCTCGGCATCGACGGGGCCTTCAATCAAAAAGGGGGCTTCGACATTTTCATGGCGCAACGCCGCAAGGAAGGTGGAACTTTGCCAGTGACCATGGGGAATGACGCCAAGGCATCGCTGGCCGATCAGACTGCGCCCGTGACGGCGGGCCATCGTGGTGTTTAAACCGGTTTCATCAATAAACACCAATTGGCGGACATCCCAGCCGGACTGTTGTCGGCGCCAAAGCCGCCGGGCGGCTTTAACGTCTGGCCGATCTTGCTCGGCGGCGCGCGTCGTTTTTTTTATAGCTCAGCCCCAGTCGTTCCAAACGGTGCCATAAAGCGGTGATGCCAATGGATACCTTCAACTCCTCCCGACACCGGTTTTGGAGTTCACTCAGTGTCAGATCCGCTTGGGCCGCAATCCATCGTCCCAGGGTTCGATCATGCTTTTCCAAGCGGGAACGCCGATAACCGCCGACTTGTTTGGGCCGGCAATGGCCGCTCTGACGGTGCTGCTTCCAAAACCGCTCCACGCTCTTGCGGCTGACGCCAAAACGCTGGCATACCTCGCCGGTGCCTGCCCCGTGCTCCCGCGCGGTGATGATCCGCTCTCGTAAATCCTGACTCAATGGACGCATAATTCCCTTTTCATAGAAAAGAGAATAGCAGACCCGACCGAATACGTCTATCTAAATAGAAAATGCTCTAAAAACGTGTTTGCCTGCGGCGACTGCCGTCGTGGCCAGAGCTTAGTTGTATGGGCATTTAATGAAGGTCGTGGAGCAGCCAGGGAATGTGATAGATATCTCATGGGTGCCACAGATCTACCCTGACGCTTTCGTTTACACCTTCAGCACTTAGCCTTTAGAATTCAGCCTTTCCTGATGTCTGGGCATTCAACGAAGGCAGGGGTGCAGCGAGAGAGTGTGACAAGTATAAGAGCAGGTCAGAAAGTCCCTGTTGGCCGAGGCGGTTCAGGTCTTGGTTCTGGGGTTTGGCGTCTGGGTGCGGACGGCTGAGCCAGCCGTCCCTACCTTTTCTGGTCTTCGTTTCCTCGGTTTCCTTCTGTGAAAGTTTTTGCCCGTTTTATGCCTCTTTGTGGCGAATGTTTCGCGTCTGGCGCGGTTTCCTTCGGCAAAACTTGACGTTATAACATTTGTTGTTACATTGGTTTCATGGTTCTGGAATTAAAACTTCGCAAGGTTGGCAATTCGGTCGGTCTCGTTTTGCCCAAACAGGCGCTCGCCCATCTCAAAGCGGGCGAAGGCGACACCGTTTGCCTGACCGACGCGACCGAAGGCAGCGTGCGGATGACCGCCAATCCTGAAGTCTCCCGACAGATGGACAAGGTCAAGGACGTCATGCACCGCTATCGCAACACACTCCGCGAGCTGGCGAAATGAAAACGCCGGTCTGGGTGTTGCGTGAGACGGTGCTCGCGCTCCATGAGCAATCGCTCGTGGAATTCGGGGGTGAAACCGGCATCCGCGATGAGGGCCTGCTCGATTCGGCATTGGCCAGGCCGGAAAATCTTTTCGCCTATGGCAAGCCGACCCTTTTCGATCTCGCCGCCAGCTATGGTTTCGGCCTGGTGAAAAATCATCCGTTCATTGACGGCAACAAACGCGTCGGGTTTATCGTGGCGGTCGTCTTTCTTGAGCTTAACGGTCATCGCTTTCAAGCGACCGAGGCCGAGGCCGCCGTGCGCACGCTGGCGCTGGCCGCCGGTGATATGTCTGAAGCGGATTTCGCCGCCTGGTTGAAGGCAAACTCACGCCGGGCCGGTTAATATCGAAGAGAAGGCAACACAGTGAATAAAGCTTCCATTCTTCGTTTCCTTAGTTTCCTTCTGTGAAAGATTTTGCGCGTTTTGTGCCTTTTTCCCGCCTTCATCCACTCCCGTCTTCACTGTGTTCCGACGCGGCAAGTCGGCGCGACAGGCGCGGCTGATGAAGTCCGGCTCGACTGAGTCTCGCCCCACCTTTGTGTGGATAGCCCGGCGGGACGTCCCTGACAAAAAAATCCGCGTTAATCCGCACAACCCATCTTTCATCTTCCATTTTCTATCTTCGAACGTCTTGTCACGGGCCGAGTTCAAGGCGATAGAACCGCGCGGGCCAAGCCAGTGCATTCGTGTCCACCAAAGTAACCGGCAGACCGGGCGAATTCGTCGTCAGCAACGCTACCCAGTCCACCAGGTTGCTGGAGGTCAGCAGCGTGTAATCCGGTCCCAGCGGTCCGGTAACCATGAGGCCGACTTGCCCGCCGGAAACGCCTATCACACTCAGCCCCGATGGTGTCAGCGGATTGACCGTGATGGTGAAGTGGTTGGTTGCTCTCAAAATCGGCGAGCCGTCGTCCGCGACCTGCACACTGATTGGATTGGTTGTGCCGGCCTGGGTCACCAACGGGCGCCACGTGAAAACACCACTGGCGCTGTCAAGTTGAGCATTGGTCGGGCCGGTCAACAGGCTGAACGTCAGCGTCTGCGCCGGCAGGTCCGCATCCGTCGCCGCGCCGGTGATCACCAACTTCGCCCCGGCGTTGGTGGTCAGATCGGGAATGAATGTAAACACGGGGGCGGTATTGGGCGCATTGCTGGTCGCTTGCCCCACGAAAGTAACCACACTTTGGGCGGGCAACGTGTAGGTAAATGTCGAATTGGCAACGGCCACCGCCGTCTGGCCGGCCAGATTCAAACTGGCCGAGGTAATCCAAGGCGTCACCGAACCGGATGCGACGCAGTTGGTCAGGTTGAAGGTCTGCGCGACGGCACTGGCATTGGTGTTGACGGCCACAATGGCGAAATTTCCGCTGACCGGGTCTTTGTAGGCGCTGATGAAGGCCGTGCCGGTGTTCGTGGCAGCGATGCGATAAAAACCCGGTCGCACAAAACGGCTGTATTGACCGAGAACGAACAGGCGTTTGGTCGTTGCCGCGTTGCCGTCCAGCAATCCTTGATTGCCGACGCCGTTGCCGGTGATGAGCCACCAGTAATGCCAGGCGTTGGCCTCCGCCACCGTCATGAACAGATGAATCCGTTGCCCGTAATAAAGGCCGTTGGCCATGCTGCCGTCGCTGCCGGACAGGATGGCGACTTCCGTTTGCCACAGCGCCTTGTCATGATTGTTCTTCACCACCGGCGGGTTGGTCGCGCCGACATTGTTGTTGGTGACATAATCGTGGTAGGCGAGCACGCCCACGTCCGCCAACGCAACCGGGTCGCTGACGGTGGCGGGGTCGAGGCTGTGAGGATCGTCCCAATGCCCGCTTTCGGGCAGCATGATGAGGGTTGAAGTCACGTTGCGGGACAGCAGGGCGTTGTAAAAGTTCGTGGTGAAATCGTGAATCTGTTGCGAGGTCCACAGACAGGTTTCGTAACCGCCAGGGTCCGGGTGGTTGACGTCGGGCTCGTTTTGAATGGAAACGGCGTAGAGGTTGATATGCCACGTGTTTTTCATGTTGACCACGTAATTGGCCAACTGGCTGGCGTAGGCCAGATTGGTGGCGTCGGCGCCATTGCCGAGATAGTGACCGCCGTCCAACGCGCCGGAATCCTTGAACCCGGCCGCCGGCGTCCAGGGCGCGCTCCAGACCCGCGCGCCCCGGGCCTGGGCCATCAGCATGATGTTGGTTTCGACCGTGGTGAGGGTCGCCGACGACGAATTTGAACTGGCGGGCACAATGCGATTGCGCAACAGGGAAAGACCAATGCCATTGTTGGTGGAACGCGTGCCCCGACTATCCGTGTAAAGGACGCCGGTATTGGTGGAAAACAACAGGTCAGCCTGCGCCGTGGTCCAGTTGCCCCGCCACGCTGACGACGCGCCGAAGCCGTCAATCCTTTGATGCACGTCGTTCCAGTTGACGGTGCATAACGCGGCCTGAACCGAGCCGGACGCCCCCGCCCAACCGGCCAAAGCGATCAATATACGAGCGGTTGCGACCGACAAGACAGCCGGAATTTTGACGGGCTTCCTCATGCTGATTTAACAAACCGGAACCGAGCAACATAACACTATTCAGGCAGACGCTCAACCGGGCATAAGGTGGTGA
>JBEKEJ010000092.1:0-11299 GCA_050013895.1 Verrucomicrobiota bacterium
GGCTTTCCGGTCGTCAATCCCACGGAATCGCTCTCCGAAATGCAGCGGCATTTGCGCGGCGAGAAGGAAAAGTTCGGCTGCCTCGGCGGGCACAAGTATTTTTACCTCGATTGGAAGCTGGATTTGTATCGCTGCCATTTTTGGGAGAAGCCGATGTGCAAAGTCCACGAGTGGGACGACTCGAAGTTGATCCGGGACGGTTGCACGCGCTGCATGATTGATTGCTACCGCGATCCGAGTGTGCTGCAGTTCGTCGCCATCAGCGCCAGCGACGCGTTCAACCATTTGAAAAAAGGGAGAATCCTTTCCGCCGCGAAAAATATTCTCGACCCGCGCAACCTCACCTCCCTCAAGGCCGTTTGGGAAGATCGCAAGTGGATTGGCGGCGTATAGCCGGCCGTAAATTCACCCTTGTCATCCGGCTCATTCATGATAACTTTGCTCCCCTTTTTATGAAAACGGACATTCATCCGAAATACGTGGACGCGGAGATCCGCTGCGCCTGCGGCAACGTGATCAAAACCCGCTCCACCAGGCCCGTGATCATCGTGGGCATTTGCAACGTCTGCCACCCGTTTTACACCGGCCAGCAGAAATTCGTAGACACCGCCGGGCGCGTGGACAAGTTCCAGCAGCGCGCCGCCATGACGCAAGCCGCCCAGGCCGCTTTTGCCAAGAAAAGCAAAAAGAAGGTTTAGCTGCCCGCATTTTTCCGCCTGCAAGCTGCCCTGGCAGCAGCAGTCGGTTTCGTTTTCCGAAGCAATGTTCATAAAATTTACGATTGACGATTGACGCGGTTTGCGCCAGCTCGCGCGTAAATCGCACATGGTAAATGGATTTAAGACCGCACATCGAAAAATTCCGCAAGCGCTTTGCCGAGGTCGAGGCCGCGTTGAGCGACCCCAAAGTCTTCGACAACCCGCAACGCGCGCAGGAATTGTCCCGCGAATACGCCCGGCTCAAGGAGCTGACGGCGCAGGGCGGGAACTACCTGAAGACGCTCGCCGATTTGGAACAAAACCGCGCCCTGCTCAAAAACGAACGGTCGGAATCCGAGCTGGCGGCGATGGCGAAGGAGGAAATCATCCGGCTCGAAGAGGAAGAGGGAAGGCTCTCACAGCAAATTCATTTCGGGCTCGTGCCGCCGGACCCGACCGACTCGCGCAACACCATCATTGAAATCCGCGCCGGTGCGGGCGGTTCGGAATCCGCACTGTTCGCCGCCGACCTTTATCGGATGTATTGTCGTTACGCCGAAGCGCGCGGCTGGAAGGTTGAAACGCTTGATTCCAACCCATCCGACCTCGGCGGCTTCAAGGAAATTGTTTTCCAGATCAGCGGCACGGACGTTTACAAGCGGCTCAAATACGAGAGCGGCGTGCACCGCGTCCAGCGCGTTCCCGCGACCGAGGCCCAGGGCCGCATCCACACCAGCACCGGCACCGTGGCCGTGCTGCCCGAAGCGCAGGAAGTGGACATCGAGATCAAACCCGAAGACATCGAGATCAACGTCTGCCGCGCCTCCGGCAAGGGCGGCCAGGGCGTGAATACCACCGACTCCGCCGTGCAAATCCAGCACAAGCCCAGCGGGCTGATCGTGCGTTGCGCGGATGAACGTTCGCAGCAAAAAAACAAGGCCAAGGCAATGACCGTCCTGCGTTCACGTTTGCTGGAAGCGAAAATCGCCGAGGAAAACGCCAAATATGCCGCGAACCGGAGGCAACAGGTCGGTTCCGGCGAGCGCAACGAAAAAATCCGCACCTACAATTTTCCACAGAATCGCGTCACCGACCACCGCATCGAGTTGACGCTCTACAATCTGGCGAACTTTATTGACGGCGATCTCGATCCCATGATTGACCTGTTGATGACGCACGCCCTGGAGGAGAGGTTGAAGGCGTTAAACGGTTGAATCGTTCAGTCGCCGGACAGTTCAACGATTCAACCATTCAATGATTCAACGTAGCATGAAGCCAAAGGGACTCATTTTTGACTGTGACGGCACTCTGGCCGACACGATGCCGCTGCATTGGCGCGCCTGGCAAATCGTCACGCAGCGCCACAACCTTCGTTTCCCCGAAGACCGCTTCTACGCCTTCGGGGGCGTGCCGTCGCGCGATATCCTGAAATGGCTCGCCAAGGAACAAGGCCGCACCCTCGACCATATCGCCGTGGCCCACGAGAAAGAGGAGGCTTATCTGCCGCTGATGGCGCAAGTTGAGCCGATCCATGACGTGGTGGAAATCGCCCAGGCCAATTACGGCAAAATTCCGATGGCTGTTGCTTCCGGCGGCACAGAAAGAATCATCGGCATGGTGCTCGACCACTTGAAGATCCGGCATCTCTTCGACGCCATCGTGACGAGCGAAATGGTGAAAAGCCAGAAACCGGCGCCGGACATTTTCCTGGAAGCCGCGCGGCGCATCCGTGTGGAACCGGAATATTGCCGCGCTTACGAAGACACCGATCTCGGCTTGCAAGCCATTTGCGCCGCGGGCATGGACGCGGTGGATGTGAGGAAATTGCGCGGAAAATAAAGGGCGATCGGCTGCCGCCAACTCTTGAACCGGATGCCAAACCAGCTGTTCGCGGGTAGCCGGATTTTTCTGTCGGACACAACTCGATTTGCTTAAAACAGAACCGATCCGCATGAGGCACCTGAAGCAATTTATCGCCGCCATTTTTTGGGTTCTGCTCGCGCTGGCTGGCGCCGGCGCCTACGCGGCGCTGGCGCTGCGCCGGAATGAACCGGTCAATTCCGCCCACATTCTCATCGCAGCGGTTTGCACCTACGCCATCGGTTACCGGTTTTACTCGAAATGGATTGCCACGCGCGTGCTCGCGCTCGATAACCGTCGCGCCACACCCTGCGAAGTCCACGATGACGGACGCGATTTCGTGCGGACGAACAAATGGATCGTCTTCGGCCACCATTTCGCGGCGATTGCCGGGCCGGGACCGCTCGTCGGGCCGGTGCTCGCTGCGCAATTCGGTTATCTCCCGGGTGCGTTGTGGATTCTCATCGGTGTCGTGCTGGGCGGCGCGGTGCAGGATTTCGTGATTTTGTTTTGTTCGATCCGGCGCGACGGCAAGTCGCTCGCGCAAATGGTGAAGGAAGAATTGAATTCGCCGGCCGGCTGCATCGCGGTGCTCGCCGTTCTGTCAATCCTCGTGATCTTGCTCGCGGTGCTGGCGCTGGTCGTCGTAAAAGCTCTGGCCGAAAGTCCCTGGGGCGTGTTTACGGTCGGCGCGACCATTCCCATTGCGTTGTTAATGGGCTGTTACCTGCGCTTTGTGCGTGTGGGCAAGGTTTTGGAAGCATCGGCCTTCGGCATCGCGCTGCTGCTGCTGGCGGTGTGGGGCGGCAAACTCGTCTACGAGAGTTCTTATTGGAAGGAAGTGTTTGGCCTGCACGGCATCACACTGGCGTGGGCAATCATCGGTTACGGCGTCATTTCCAGCAGCCTGCCGGTGTGGCTGCTGCTCGCGCCGCGCGATTACCTCAGCACGTTCATGAAGCTCGGCACGATTTGCGCGCTGGGGTGCGGCATTTTGCTCGTGCTGCCCAACCTCCAACTGCCCGCGCTCACGCAATTCACCGATGGCTCGGGGCTAGTCGTTGCCGGGAAAGTTTTTCCATTTTGCTTCATCACGATTGCTTGCGGGGCAATTTCCGGCTTTCACTCGCTCATCGCCAGCGGCACGACGCCGAAAATGATCACGCGCGAAGGCTATGCGCGCAACATCGGTTACGGCGCGATGTGCTGTGAATCATTCGTAGCCATCATGGCGCTCATCGCCGCCTGCGTGCTGGAACCCGGCGTTTATTTCTGCATGAACATCAAAGGCGATCCCGCCGCGACCGTGGCCCAGGTCACCGCGCTCGGTTATCCCGTGACAGCCGATCATATGAACTCGCTGGCGGGTGAACTCGGCGAAAAGACGTTGTTCGGGCGCACGGGCGGCGCGGCAACGCTGGCCGTGGGCATGGCGCAGATTTTTTCCAAGGCCGTCAACGGCCGGGGACTCGACCTGTGGTACCACTTTACCATCATGTTCGAGGCGCTGTTCATCCTGACCACGGTTGATGCCGGAACGCGCGTCGGACGTTATCTGATTCAAAACATGCTCGGTCGCATTTGGAAACCGCTGGGCGACCGGAAGAATTTTCGCGTGGTTCCCATCTCCGCCGCCTTGATGGTCGGCGCGTGGGGATATTTTTTGATCCAAGGCGTGCGCGACCCGCTGGGGGGCATCAACTCGCTCTGGCCGCTGTTCGGCATCGCCAACCAGATGCTCGCCGCCATCGCGCTGTGCCTCGGCACGACAATTATTTTGAAAACGGCGCTTCAACATAGGGCGGGCGTCGCGCCTGCCTCTGACTTGAAACCCGGCGCGCACAGCACGGGCATGAAATGGGAGACCGGGGCGACGCCTGTCCGGCGCACACCCTGGCTTGCGCTGATTACGTTGATTCCGCTGGTCTGGCTGGTGGCGGTGACGTTCACTGCCGGCGTGCAAAAAATCTGGAACCCCGATCCACGAATCGGTTTTCTGGCCCAGGCCCAGACGCTGGTTGAAGAAACGCCCCGCCTGCAAAAGGCGCTCGACACCGCAAACATTTCTGACGAGGCAACGGCCATTGATACCGCCCA
The DNA here is from genome assembly GCA_050013895.1 of Verrucomicrobiota bacterium. GTDB lineage: Bacteria > Verrucomicrobiota > Verrucomicrobiia > Limisphaerales > UBA11358 > UBA11358. Next base: position 4,656 of record JBEKEJ010000092.1, read on the forward strand.
AACAGCATTGCGGGCAAATCACACGCTGCAATTCAACAACCTCCTCGACGCTGTGGTTGCCGGAATTTTTCTGACGCTCGTCACGGCCATCATTCTTCTGAGTATTCAGGAGTGGATATTACTGCTGTCGCGGCGCAAGCCCGCTGTGTTGCACGAAACCGAGCCGGTCTGGCTGCCGGATTACGCCGTGGCAGAGGGCAAACCGCTGCACATGGCCGGCACGGCTGCGCTGGCACTCGCGCTGGCCAAGGAATGGTCCGGCGAATCGCATTTGGAACGCGCGCAGCAGCAGGCGCAGGCGGTTTGCGCCTGTCACCCGGCAAGCGCGCAGCAGATTTACGTTGAAGTTACGGAACAACGGTTTAATGGTGTGCGGCGATGTTGTTGAGAAACCATGAAACTCGGTTTATTTGGCGGTACATTTGATCCCGTTCATCTCGGCCATCTGCTGGTCGCGCAGGCGGCGTTGGAAGCACTGGTGTTGGACCGGCTGTTCTTCATTCCGGCGGCGCAATCACCATTCAAGCCGGCAGGCAGACCCGCACCCGCACCCATCCGCCTGCAATTGCTCCGGCTCGCGCTCGCGGGCAAAACGAATTGCGAGATTGACGAACAGGAAATCCGGCGCGGCGGCGTTTCCTACACCATTGAAACCTTGCGCGATTACACACGGCGTTTCCCCCGCGCCGAATTGTTTTATCTCATCGGTGCGGACAACGCGGCGAAACTCCACGAATGGCGCGAAACCGGCGAATTGGCCAGCCTTGCGGAATTTATTGCGATTCCGCGACCGGGCGGAACGGCGCTAAGTTTTCCGCCGCCATTTCGCGGAAGGATGCTCAAGGGTTTTCCACTCGGCGTGTCGTCGTCGGAAATTCGCGCGCGGGTCAAGGCGGGCTTGCCGATTGACCAGCTAGTGCCGCCGGCGGTGGCGGAGGCGATTCGCGGTGCGAAGCTTTATGTTTGAAAAAGGAATCCGCGAATCGCGTGAACTTTCGCGAAGCAGGAAACAATTCGCGGCCACTGGCGAAATTCGCGGATCAAAAATTCGTGTTCCTTTGCGTCCGTTCGTGGTTTAATCCCCCCGGCAGCTATGGATTCAAGAAAACTTGCCCGGCTTTGCCGCGAATGCGCGGACAACAAAAAGGCGGAGAACATCGTCATCCTCGACGTGCGCAGATTGTCGTCGGTGACGGATTATTTTGTCATCGCGTCCGGCACGAGCGAGCCGCATTTGCGCGCCATCCTGGATGAAATCACCGACTGGCTGCGCGAGGAGCACGGCGTGCGCCCGCGAGCAGTGGATGGCACGGTGCATGGGGCGTGGGTGGTGCTGGATTACTTCGACGTGATTGTCCACGTGATGCGACAGGACGTCCGCGAACGCTACGACCTGGAAGGTCTCTGGGGCGACGCGGCGCGGGTGAAACCGAGGAAGAAAGCCACGGCAAAAAAATAAACACGGAGGCGCAAAGACGCAGAGGTAATTGTTTTACGCGCAGCCAGACAATCCCAAGCAACAAAAGGGCCGCAACGACCGCTACCTAAGCCAACCAGTAAAGTTTGCGGTGAAAGCCTGGCAATTCATGCGGATCGAATGTCCAAAACCGGTGCTGCCGGCAAAGTGGAAATCGAGCAAAGAACAAAATTATGTTTCCCAAACTACCGAGCCCAAGCGCAGCGTAGAATAAATCAAGAACCTCTGCTCAACGAATGTACGTGACAATTGGTAGCAACATGCCGAAAAATATTGCGATGCTCGGAATAATGAGAAACATCGCAATGTCTGGCGGGATATACCAATCTGACGATTTCCTGCTCACTGCTGGGGTTTCTGCGGCATCTCATTCGCCGCCTTCACCATTTCCTCCAGAAGCTTTTTGAACTCCTCCAGGCCGGGGGCCGGGACGATGATGTTGTCGCGTCGTCCACCGACGTCCTCGGTGATCCGCAGGAACCGGCCGCGCGGATTTTCCTTGAGCGTAAAGATGAAGGTCTTGCGCTCAATCTGCACCTGCCCGGATTTGAGCGTGTCTTCGTTGACCGGTGGTCTGGGCTGGCTGTAAGGCCGCCCCCCAAAAGGTGATGGTCGCTCGTTTGAGATCATAATTTCCCGCTGAAGACGCCCGCAGCGCCCAATCCAGCTCTAACGGGAATTTCAGCGACAACCGCAATTTGTCAACTGGCAAAGTGAAAAGACCTGCCCATGACCGGGGAAATCCAATATCAGTTTTCTTCAGAACTGATGCTAAGTGTGTGATTACAAAATATTTGCCGCCAGTTCGGCCAATTCGGACCGTTCGCCTTTTTGTAATTCGATGTGCGCGGCGATGGCCTCGGGACGGAAGCGGCTGACAACGTAGTTGAATCCGTTTGAAGACGAGTCCACGTAGGGATTGTCAATTTGATAGGGGTCGCCGGTGAAGATGATTTTTGTGCCGCTGCCGACGCGGGTGATGATGGTCTTGGCTTCGAGAGGCGTCAGGTTTTGCGCCTCGTCAATAATCATGAACTGGTTGGCGATGCTGCGCCCGCGGATGTAGCTTAACGCCTCGACGACGATGCTGCCGGAGCGCATCAGGTCGCCGCTGCGGCGATGGTCGTGGCCCATGTTGAGGTCGCTCAACATTTCCAGCGCGTCGTGAATCGGCTGCATCCACGGCGCGAGTTTTTCCTCGAGCGAACCGGGCAAAAAGCCGAGTTCCTTACCCATGGAAATGGTCGGGCGCGCGACCACGAGCCGACGAAATTCGCGGTCGAGCACGGTGCGCTTCAACCCAGCGGCCATCGCCAGCAAGGTCTTTCCCGTGCCGGCCTTGCCCATGAGCGTGACGAGCTTGACGCGGTCATCCAGCAGGGCGTCGAAGGCGAAGTGCTGCTCGCGGTTGCGCGGTTTGATGCCCCAAACCCCTTCGCGGCTGTCAATGATGGGCACCAGCTTTTGGCCGGCAACGTCCACTTTGGCGAGCGCGGTGCGTTTGTTATTTGTTTCATCGGTGAGCGTGCAGTATTCGTTCGGAAAATATTTCTTGCCGCTGCCGAGGGCGAGTTCACTTTTGGCGCGGAAGGCAGCCATTTTGTCCGTGCCGACGGACATTTCCATCATGCCGGTGTAAAGGTCGGTGATGGACACGCGGTCGTTCTCGTAATCCTCGGCCTGCAAGCCGAGCGCGTCGGCCTTGATGCGGAGATTGATGTCCTTGCTGACGAGGATGGTCGGATTTTTCGGCTGCGATTTTTGGATGGCGGCGGCGAGCGAAAGAATCCGGTTGTCCACGGTGTTGCCATTGACCTGGGCGTGGCCGATGGCGTGCCCGCCTTTTGGAAACGCGATCTTCAATTTGCCGCCGTTGGGCAGTTTCACCCCTTCGCTCAGGCTGCCGTCGCCGCGCAAGCCGTCGAGCATCCGCGACACGGTGCGCGCGTTCTGTCCGAGTTCGGTGGACTCGCGTTTGAAGCGGTCAATTTCCTCGATGACTTCGATGGGAACCAGGACGTGATTGTCCTCAAAACTCAACAGTGAATGCGGGTCGTGCAGGAGGACATTGGTGTCAATGATGTAGTTCTTCACAATTCAAAATGGGAACCGAAACGGGTGGAAGACAGGGAGCGGTTTGCCGGGGCCGCTTTTTTTCATTTTGTCTTTTTCCTGGTTAATTTGCCCATCCGCCGATGCCATTCCTTGAGGTGATTATGCGCCGACGGCAGCTTAAAATGACCCGAGTAAAGAAAATTTTCAAGCATCCCGAACAAATCGAAATCCACGAAGCGCGGGCGGGTCCCCAGCAAGAATGGATGGTGCGCCACCATTTCCTCGAACGGCACCAAACCCTGCTCCAGCCGCTTCAGCCATTCGCTCTGCTGTTTGCGCCATTGGTCAATGCAGCCGCGCCCGAACTTGCGTTCCTTGAACCGCAGAAAAGCAAGCTGCTCCGCCGGCGGCACGTTTTCCCGCCAATAAATGTCGTTCAGCCGAAAACCCGCGCCTTCAATTTCGTTCTCGATGCAGCGCCAGAGGATGGATTGGACGCCTTCGAGTTCGAACGGGAACAGGCCGAGTTGAAATTTCGCGTCGAGATACTTGGCGATGACCTGCGAATCATCGTTGATTTCAAAAATGACATTCTTGCCGTCCCTGACGATGGGCACGCCGTAGTAGCGTTGCCGGGTCAGTTTCCAGACCAGGGACCGGTCGTGGTTCGGAATGTTGGTAATTTTGAAACGGGCTCCGGCATATTCCAGGATGCAGCGCTGGACAATGCAATACGGGCTCCAAGGAAATTGAATCAGCTCAATCATGCAAAATCACTGCCGCTCTTCCCGCACTTTAGAACCGGCCTCCCGTCGTGACAAGCGCAAAGCCGATGAACGGCCTATCCCACGGTCGCAGCCCCGGCATCAACCGGCAGCGAAATGCGAACGATCCCGGATTTGCCGGATTGCGGCGGAATGATTTCCAGCTTGCCGTGATGTGTTTCAATAATCTTCCGGCTGACGGTCAAACCGAGTCCGAGTCCAACATTGCGCGTGGTGAAGAACGGCGAGGGCGCCTGTTTGGCGGCTTCGGTGGTAAAGCCGGAGCCGTTGTCCTGCACTTCAATTTGCAGGTCCTGATGGCCCTTGTCGTCCTCGGTGTGCAGCTTGACATCAATCTTCGGCTCCTTGGGATTGGCCTGAAGGGCATTGAGCATGACCTCGGCGAGGGCATGCTTCAAGGCCGCGCGGTCACCGGTGACGACGACGGGTTTGCCGCTGTTTTCACAATGCAACTGCGCGGTCTCGGCCGGCTGATGCTGGCGCGCTTCCTGATAGGCTTCTTGAATCAACGGCTCGACCGCGAAGGCTTGCGGTTCAATTTGTCCGTCACGCGCGAGAAAACGCATTTGATTTATGAGGCGCGTGACGCGTTTGACCCCGTCGGTCAGCGCATGGTCAAGCGACTTGCGAAACTCGGCGTCCCGGTATTTTTCGGTGAGCAACTGCTGGTGCGTGGAGAGCGGCACCATGGCGTTGCCGATCTCGTGCGCGAGGCGGTCGGCCATGGATTTGACCAGGCGAAGATTGGCCGCCTCGATTTCCAGCCGCCGCAATTGCTCGCTCTGCGTGCGGTCCTCGGCCATCAACAGCGCGGAGACGGGTATGGCGGAATCCTGGCGCTGGAAGGGCACAACGCTGACGCTGTAAACCGCGCCGGGCGAATTTTCCGGCTCGAATTTGAACGGGCCGACGGCCGCGCCGGTGTGCAGGACCTGATAGATTTTCGCGCCAAGCGACTGCGGCAAATCGGTGAACTCCAGTTCGCCGCTGCGCTGGTGCTTCCGGCCAAAATGCCGGCGCGCGGCCTTGTTGGCGTGAAGCACTTTCAGATCGCGTCCCACGACGACGCACGCGCTGCTCAGTTCGCGCAGCACGTCGGTCATCATCTCGTGGTTGCCGGCAAGCTGGTCATACAGCCAGATGTTGCGAAGTGCCAGACCGACCTGTTCGAGCAAATGGAAAATCAGTTCCAATTCGTCGTTGGCGAGCGGCTCGCCGGTGACGCGGCCGTCGAAAACGGCAACGCCGACGATGGTTTCACGGTCGAGGATCGGCACGGCGATTTGCGCGCCGAGCAGTTCAAATTCCTTCTGCGTCCCGGCATCCGCGCGCGCCTCATCGCTGTTGCGGCGCAGAATCCGGCCCAAGCCGGCCAGTTGGGCGCCGATGCCGGAATCGGGTGACAGTTCAAAATGTTCGAGCAGACCCGGCGCAATGCCGATGGCGGACACGGCGTGCAGGCGGCGGGCTTCCTCCGCCGACGACAGTTCAACGAGCGGTGAATGGGGGCGGTTCAGGAAAATCGCGGCGCGGTTGACCCCGAGGGTTTCGCGCAGGAAAAGCAGGAATTGCTTGAGCATCAACCCGGCGTTGAGCGAATGCATGAGGATGGACGAAAAATCGCGCAGCACGCCGAGGGTTTGCGACGCGCCAACAAACCGCGGCGCGGCAGGTTCCACGGTTCGGGGGTACGGCGGCGACACGGGCGCGGGTGGTGGCACTTGGGCGGCGCGTTGCGGTGCGACCCACAAACGGTCAAGCAGCTCACTCAGGAGCCGGATGCGGACGGGTTTGGTCAGCACGTGCGTTGCGCCGTGCAAATAGGCTTCCTCTTCCCATTCGGACTTCTTGGCGGCGGTGTAGGCGATGACTAGGCATTGGGAATCGTGCCGGCGAAGTTTTTCAATGGCCCAAATGCCCTGCACGCCGAGCAGTTCAAGGTCGAGAATGCACGCGCTGGCCAGGCCATGCACCAGCAACGGCTCGGCTTCCCGTGGATCGGCGCGATGGACGATGCGATACTGCTCCTGGCTCAGACCCGCGCGAATCGTTTCGGCGAAATCCGGATGAGCAGCCAAAACCAAAAGCGTTTTCATCGCATTGCCGTTACGAATGGACCGAACCTGTTCTTGGTTGGCGTCACTACCGCCAAATTATCCACTGTTCTTGGCTTCAGGTCAATTCATTATTGACCGGAGGCTGGCGACGGGCGCATCTCAATTTTTGAGGGGGTAATTGGGGCAAGGGGTTGGTATAAGAGAAGGCATGAACAACTGCTGCCTGAAATCGGTTCCTCAATCCGACAGCAGATTCGAGACGTTCGCCGG
>JBEKEJ010000093.1:0-11292 GCA_050013895.1 Verrucomicrobiota bacterium
AGCGTCTCTTAAAGGTTAAATATCAGTGTTCGATTATTACAAACTGTCAGCGTGTAAAATTTAAATGCTGTCAATGTTCATGCGATTGATCGGCCGATCCGGCCCTTCGGTCGGCGTGGTGGCAATCTTGTCCAGCACGTCAAAGCCCTTGATCAAATTGCCGAACACGGTGTATTGGCCGTCGAGATTCCCGGCGTCGGCGTGGCAGATGAAAAACTGGCTCCCGGCGGAATTCGGGTCCGACGTGCGCGCCATTGAAAGGATGCCGCGCGCGTGATGTTTGGAATTGAACTCCGCCTTGATGGTGTAGCCGGGGCCGCCTTGCCCCCAGGAATCTTTCGCCGAATCATTCTTTGTGTTCGGATCGCCGCCTTGAATCATGAAACCGGGAATGACGCGGTGAAAACAAGTGCCGTCGTAAAAGCCGCTGCGCGCGAGCTTCTTGAAATTTGCGACATGGTTTGGCGCGACGTCCGGATAGAACTCCAGCACCATCACGCCCTCGCTCGTCGTGATGACCGCAACCTCGTTCGTGTTTGGAACAACTGGCGCCTGATTGGTAAGGGCGGCCGTGTCCACGGCCGGCGCGGATGGTTTTCCGTTGGAGCAGCCCGCAACAAACAGGGCGGCGACACTCAACGCGCAAACTAAAAAGGATGCTTTCATGGCCGCGAAATTTTCCACACGGGCGAGCAAAAGTCACGCACCAAAATGCAGCGGGTTCACGTTCGCGCCGGCGGTTTTCCGCTTTTGTTCATCGAGCGCGTGATCAGGCTGCCATGGTCGGCCTTGCGCGCGCGGCCCAACAGCAAAACCGTCAGAGCGCCCGCCAAAACCAACAATGCCGCGCCGATGGCCAGCGCCATTTTGCCGCTGAAGCCGGAATTCTCCCGCGGCGGCGTCATGGCGTTTGTCTGAACGGCCGCGACCGGAGCCACCAGACTGGCCGGCGGGGCCGCAGGCCCGTTCGTTGGCTTCACTGTCGCAACGGGCGGCGGTAAATTCGTTGCCGCGTTCGCGAGAACATTGGTGGGCGGCGCGGCAACAGCCGATGGGGGTTCATTGGTGGTCAACGGCGGCGCCGGTGCGGGCGCGGGTGGCGGCAAATTGGTTCCCGGCTTCGTGCCGATGATGATGAGCGGCGGCACTTCAACGGGAGGTCGCGGCGGCGGTACCGGCGCATTGGCCGGCTCAATCGGCGGTTGTGGCAGCGGCGGAAATTCAGGAAAGCTGGCCAGTGCCGGCGGCAAATTCACAGTGCAGCCGGCGTAGTTGCCCAGTTGCGAACGCAAGACGAGGACGAACGGCTGCCGTGCATTTTTGCGTTCGGCTTGTTGCTGCTGAAAATATTGGTTGATGCCGGAGTCGAATGGGGTTCCCGTCATCTGGCCATCCCCATCGCAGAATATCAGGACCGTCAACCGGTCGGAATTCTGCACGACCCAATTGAGATAAGGGTGCAATGTGTCAAAGCTGGTTCTCTTTGAATAATGTTGTTTGCCAACAAACCGGATGATATTCGACGCGGTCGTTGCGGCGTTCGCCGGAACCCAGCGTTGCAATGGAAACTGTCCGGTGCGCACTTCCCGATCAAACGTCCACACGCCGATGCCGTCACCGGCGTGCAACTGGCCCTGCATATTGTTCGCCAGCATGGTGTTAAGCGCGCGCTGCACCGCCGGCAGGCGCTTTTTCATGTCTGACGACGTGTCGAATATCAGCAGAAAACGGTTTTCGACCGGTCGCATCGCCGGTTGCGCCGGCGATTTGGAAATCAAAAAGGTGCCCGCGAGCAACGCGGCCATCATTCGCACGCACCGGGAAAATTTATTTCGGGCAGATTTCGTGTTCATTTTAAGTTGCGCTGCGGATGGCGATTGAAACGGGTCCGTTCCGTGCGGTTGTGGTTTTGCAACTCGTCCTGTAATTCCGTCAGCGCGTCCCCGATCATGCGAATAAAATTTGCGGAACTGGCCACCGAGCCGCCCATGCCGCTGACCACGTCGCGCTCGGCATGGTCGTCCGTGACCACCAACGTCTCGCCGTGGGCGCTGAAACGATGCGCGGCGCGTTCAATCATCTGGTCGGCGGTCTGCCCCGCGCGCGAAAACAAGACTTCTACGGCCCGATCCGTTTCCGGCTTCGGCGCGCGGGCGGACGCTCCGGCGCCGTCAAAGAAAATCGTGACCGGCGTGCCCGCCGCGTCGTGATAGCGCGTCAGCACCTGGATCAATTCCTGGCGCGCGCGTTCCGAATGGCGCGGCTGGCCGGGAGCCAGTTCCGGCCAGTTGTGCAACAGACTGTAGCCGTCCACCAAAATCCGCAACAACGCCATGTGCGCATCGTAACCATTTGTCGTGCCAGTGGAAAAGGGAAATTCCCGGCCATGCCGGAATGCCGGTTTCCGCGCCGGCAGGATCTCGCCGGCCGCCATATTCAATTTGCTGAACTTGACGCAGACAACTCCTTTCCCGTCACAAAACCCCGCTTCCGCCCATTGCCCTTCAGTTTTGATCTGGATTTTCAGCGCAAGGATTTTAGCGCGTCGCGGAAGTCCCCCGGCAACGGCGCTTCAAAGCTCATTTCCCTGCCCGTGCGCGGATGAACGAACGACAACTCGCGCGCGTGCAACATCACACGGGGCGGCTCGTAGCCGGTCAATTCGGTGAGCCTTTGACTCTGCCGCGCGCCGTAGGTCAGGTCGCCGGCGAGCGGGTGGCCGAGAAATTGGAAGTGGACACGAATTTGGTGAGTGCGGCCCGTGTGCAACCTCGCCTCGACGAACGTGGCGGAGTTCAGCCGTTCGAGCACGCGGTAAGTGGTGTGCGCCGCCCGGCCGGAATCGTCGTCGCGCACGGCCATGCGTTTGCGGTGCGCCGGATGCCGGGCGATGGCGGCGCGAATTTCGCCGGAGTCGCGCACGAGTTCGCCACATACAATCGCGTGGTAAATTTTCCCCACAGCGCGCGCGGCGAATTGTTTGGAAAGCGCAAGATGCGTCTCGTCATTCCTGGCGACGACGAGGCAGCCGCTGGTTTCCTTGTCCAGCCGATGCACGATGCCCGGTCGCGCGACACCGCCGATGCCGCTGAGCGAACCCCGGCAATGATGAAGCAACGCGTTGACGAGCGTGTGTTCCTCGTTTCCGGCGGCGGGATGCACGACCAGTCCGGCGGGCTTGTTCAACACCAGCAGTGATTTGTCCTCGAAAATAATGTCGAGCGGAATGTCCTCCGGCAGCGCTTCAGCGGGCCGGGCTTCCGGCCAGTGAATTTCGATTTGCTCGCCAGCGCGCGGGCTGTGCGTGGGTTTGACCGTGTGGCCGTTGACGCGGACATGGCCTTGTTCAATCAATCGCTTCAGCGCGACGCGCGACACGGCGGCGAATTTTTCACGCAGAAAAGCATCGAGCCGCCCGGAGGGCAGCGATTTTTCAATAGTGAAAGTTTCCGTGCGCAAGGACATTTCAGCGTGACCGGTGACGGGCGGCCGGTGACCGGAAATGCGCGGTTGGCGGCTTGGGAAAGCTTTTCATGTCACTCGTTACTGGTCGCTGGTCGCGGGTTTGCTGGCGTGCTCGTTTTTCCAGGTAATGAGAAAGATGAGCGCCACGCCGGTGCAGATGGCGGTGTCGGCGACATTGAACGCGGGAAAACCGATTTCATCGCCGCCGCGTCGTTGGAGATAGAAACGGAGAAAGTCCACCACTTCATGCCGTCCGGGCAGCAGACGATCGGTGAGGTTCCCGGCGATGCCGCCAAAAATGAGGCCGAAGGCAATCTGGCCGGGCAGCGTGTGTGAATCGAAATGATGCCGCGTCAGAAACAGCGCGACGAGCGCGAGCAGGGCCACGACGGCGAGCGTGATGTTGTTGCCGCTGAACAGGCTCCAGGCCGCGCCGGTGTTGCCCCAGTGAACAAACTTGAAGAAGCCGTCGATGACGATTTTTTCGTGATATGCCGGCAGCGTTTTCAGCACCAGCCATTTGGTGAATTGATCCAGCGCAAAGACCACCAGCGCCAGCGCGACAATGCGCCGGTTCGATTTCTGAAAAATGCGTTGGTGGTCGGCCGTGGCCATTTGCGAACGGCAGTGTAACCGAATTGGCCCGTGCGCGCCACATAAACGCAGGTCGCAGATTATGAGCCGCCTCGTCCCGGCGGCTTGCGATTCATTTCTCAGAAATCCAAACCAGCGTGCCGGCGGGCAGTTTGTCGAAGAGCCGAATCAAGTCCGCGTCGGCCAGATGAATGCAGCCGCAGGAAGCGGGTTTGCCGATGCTTGATTGGTCCGCCGTGCCGTGGATGTAAATGTAGCGCGCGTGCGAATCCACTTTGCCGCCGCGATTGAAGCCGGGTTCGAGTCCCTCCAGCCACAAAATGCGCGTGGTGATTTTGGCGTCCGGCATCCCCTGCCAGGCGTAGCCGACGGGTTTGCGGCTTTTGAAAACGGTCCCGGCCGGCCAGCCGCCGCCGATTTTTTCCGCGACGCGATGCAATCCGAGCGGCGTGCCGTTGGAGCCGGCGATCCGGCCGATTCCAAAACGCGAGGTGGAGCAGGGAAAATTTTTCACAAATTTGTAATCGTTCGGAGTTCCGGCTTTAGCCGGTCCTGGCCGTCCCGCTAGAGACGGGACGGAACTCCGAACCTTCTCAAAAAGTGAAACGGCTTGGTTGGCGATACTGACGACCAGCGCGAAGCGAGTCGGTGCCACGTCATGCCTTTTGCAGTCGAGTAGAAACTTTTCCGGCGGGCGCGGCATGGGGAAATTGCAGGCGGGGCGCTTGCGTTACTTTAATTTCTTCACGAGCACCTTGGAATTTCTTCCGCTGTGCTCGTATTTCTCGCGGCGGGCGGGCGGTAAATCGTCCGGGGTGCCCTCGGCAAAGCCGCCTTTCGATTGAAAATAGGTGAACGCCTGAGTCGAGAGCGTGAGGAGTTCGGTCAGGTTCATCTCCCGCGCCTTGTTTTCGACGAACTGGATCAGCTTGCGGCCGATGCCCCGGTTTTCGTGCAGCGGGTTGACATACAAGCACGCCAGCTCGCCCTTTTTCTGTTCGGGATAAACATGCAACGCGACGCACGCGACCGGGTTTTTATCAATTTCAAAGATGAAATAGTCGCCCAGGCTTTTTTCAATGCTCACCCGGCTGCGCTTGAGCAATTCGTCCGACTCAACCGCGGCCTTTGTCAGCAGTTGAATGGCCCGCACGTCCTTTTTCCGGGCCGGCCGGATTTGCTGGTATTCGTTGGCGTAAATGAGCGTGCCGATGCCATCGTTGGAAAACACCTCCGCCAGCAGGCCCTCATCCACCCTGCCGTTGATGATATGGACGCGCGGGATGCCGGCCTTGCAGGCGGCGGCGGCATGTTGCGCCTTCGACAACAGCTCCGGCAAAAATCCGGCGCTGTGTTGCTGCAACAGTTTTTCCAATTCCGCCACGAGCATCTGCCGGACAAGCTGGCCGTTGTAAATCAAGCCGTCCTGCCCCGTGATGAAAATCAGCTTGATGGCCTTGAGCGCGTCCGCCACAGCCACCGCCACCCCGTCGGAATTCACGCGATACGTCCTGCCATCGCCGTCGAAACCAAGCGGCGGAATGACCGGCACGACGCCCTGCGCAAGCAGCGACTGGAGCAGTTCCACGTCCACGCGTTCGACCTTGCCGGTGAACAGATGGTCCACGCCCTGAATGATGCCCATCGGATGGGCGATGATGACGTTGGTGCTGGCGGCGCGGAGGTCGTTGGCCGAAAGACCTTCGAGAATTTCGTGCGTGAGGCGGTTCGCGGCCGTCAGCGCGAGCTGAAGTGTGGCCGCGTCCGTGACCCCGGAGCCGTCAAGATTGGAAGCCTGAACATTCTGCTCTCCGGCGAGCGCCTTGATTTGCGCCGACGCCCCGTGGACGAGCACGACGCGGATATTCAGCGACCGCAGCACCGCCACGTCCAGCAGCAACGTGGCGAAGTTCTCGTCGGTGACAATCGCGCCGTCGATCGCGAGGAGGAACGTCTTCTCGCGGAATTGCGGAATGTATTGCAGGATGCCCCGCAGGTCGGTTGGTTTCACTTTGGCTCGTCGGTTTTGAGTATCAAACCAATAAGTATTTGGTTTTCTGTGAGATGCAACTCAAATTTTAAGTTTGGTTTCATGCTTGACAAAGGAAGTTAGAAAGTTGTATAAATTGGATTCAGTCGGATAAGTTCGAGCGTTTCATAAAAGCCGTAACGTTGTTCATTCAGGCCTTCGGAGGCCCATGAAAACGAGCAAAGCACAGTCTTGGGTGCATGCGCCGACAGAGCTACGGCCCTGCCAACAATCGACGGAGGTTTTTTATTCCGTTCCCCAACACGGAAGCCTTCTCATCACTCATTGCAAATTATGAAAACCAGGTCTTCAATTATTAATCCCATTCTCTTAACCAACAATCACGAAATCCAAAGGAGTCATCTCATGAAACAATCGCTTGACAGTGGAAACCGGCCGCCGGTTGCCGACTGGAAGTCATTGATTTCCACCGCGGCCGTGCTCCTGGCCATGACGGGAAACACATTCGCGGCAGCCACGTTCGTTAATGGCTTGGTGCCGGACTGGAACCAGCCCTACCGATATGTGAACCCAAACGGCCCAGGGGCGGATCCCGCTCCGAACATCGTCAACCAATGGAATGACTGGTGCGCACCCTGTTCCGGAGCCAACCTCGCCGGCCACTGGGCCGACGCCCGCGGCATACCGGTGGCAGACGCAACCAGCTTTCCCAACAGCACCCTGCCGTGGGCTGCGCCGTCATGGCAGGATTATCTGGCCGATGGCACCGTTAACCGGCCTCTGTTCCCTCCGGGCCCGCTGCCCGCCCAAACAACCGATATCGGTTGGTACATGAACGCCAACCTTGGCGTTGTCTATGACGCCGGCGGGGGATTATCCATGGGCGGCTTCCCATTTGTTCCTCCCGATCCGCCACATTCAGGCACCTATCTCGGCGACATCCACGCCGGCCTGCAGAATTACTTGAACGACCGATACAGCGCGGCGGGAAGTATCTTCTGGAAGACGGGAACCCGGGGAAAGGCGTTTACCGCCGGGACCGACCCGGCAGGGAATCCGGCCGGGATTCACCCGAACGCAGCCAGCGCATTTGGCGAAGTGATGTCGGAAATCAACAGCAATCGCACCTTGATCATTAGTTTCAAGCACTGGAATATTACCCAGACGGCGTCCAACCTCCCGCCGGTCGGCAGTGTGAGCACTGAGTCCGGCTATGGCGGCAGCTACTTCAAATGGAGTTACACGCCCTCGCCCGGGCCGAATAATGATGAAAATGAGGAATGGGATCTCGGCACGAATAGCGAAGCCCTCGGCCACGCAGTGACGGTGGTGGGATATATCCCGGCCGGCAGTACGAATGATTTGGGACCACAGCTTGGGCTTGGGCCCACGGATTGGGTGATCGTCCACGACAACTGGGCCTCCACCCCAAGGAACGTCATCATCCCATTCGACTTTGCGAATAACTGGGTGGCCAACGTCACGGCTGTTCCCTGGCCGGCGGCGACTCTGTTCGTCAACGGCCTGGTGCCGGACTGGAACCAACCTTACGAATATTCGCCTCAATCTCAGCCGCCCGGGCCCAACGGCGGACCGACGTATCCCAACATCAACAACCCTGTCCCGTTCGGGTTCGTTGACCAATGGAGTGACTGGTGTGGGCCGGCTTCAGCGGCAAATCTCGCCGGCCACTGGATGGACCATCACAACACGCCGGTGGCGGACAACACAGCCTTTTCCGGCAGCGACGTGATGTGGGCTGTCGGGCCGTCATGGCAGGATTATTTGGCAGATGGGACGGCCACTCGGCCGGCTCCGACGAATGGGCCGCCGCCTGCGCCAACGGATATCGGCTGGTACATGGACTGCAATCTGGGTGCGCCGTATGACGCCGGCGGAGGAGTGATGGGCGGCTTTGTCTTCGGCAACCCAGCCCACCCGGGCACCTATCTCAAAGACATCCACGGCGGCTTGATTATTTACTTGAACAGCCGCTTTAACAATGCGGGCGCAGGCTGGATTACGGGCACCGCCGGCAAGGCATTTGCCGCGGGGAGTAATCGGTCAGGTGCTCCCGCCCAGGCCTTTGGCCAAAATGGCAGCGCCGCTGCCTTTGGTCAGGTGATGGACGAGATAAGCCATAATCGCACGCTGCTCTTGACCTTCAAGCACTGGAACATCAATCCCGCAGGAGGGGCTGGCGGCATTCCGACGACCGGTCAGACCAACACCGAATCCGATTTTGGCGGAATGTATTACGAATGGGGTTCAACGCCCACAGGACCGAATGCGGAAAACGAAGTCTGGAATGGCGACACAAACGGCACCGCGTTAGGCCACGTTGTGACCGCGGTCGGTTTCATCGCGGCCGGCAGTTCGAATGATATGTGGCAGGCGGCGGGGCTGGCGGGGCCAACGGATTGGGTCATCGTCCACGACAACTGGGCCTCCACGCCGCGGAACGTTATCATCCCATTTGACTTCGCGAACAACTGGGTCGCCAACACCATCGCCCTCCCCGGTCGCGGTCCTGTCTGTTTCACCAACATCGGTTTTGTGGACGGGACCCATCTGCGGATCGGTTTCACCGGCATCCCCGGAACCATGCACGATCTCCTGGGAATCAACGGTCTGCAAACGACGAATGCCTGGTCCGTGGACATGAGCAATATTGTTTTTTCGCCGGGAACAATTTGGATCACCAACGCAATCCCGCCTGCGGCCGCGCAGCGGTTTTATCGAGTCAGGGCGAATTACTAGGTTTGGCAGCGTCCTGATTTGCTGTGGCGTCGAGCCCGCTTGCCGCGCCGGAGCCCGGCGCAGGCGCGTGGCTCGAAATCGGCGCGCCCGTCCTCCGTGGCATTACCGCGGAGGGTGGACAGCGCCGACACTCCAACAATCAAATCCGGACATTACCTTAGGTTCGCGACGCCGAGCGCAGCCTTGTCGGCTGGAAGGCGCGGTTTCCAGCCGTGGATAAAGACCACCCGTGGCTATTATCGTGTGGGGACTGCGGCGGAAATATGGAGGTCAAAATGGAGGTCAAAATGGTTGCGATCGAACGCGCGACAGGGCATTATAGTCACTCTAATAAAGCAAACAAAGCATGAATGCTGCCATCGCAACCGAAAAAACGCCGGCGTCAACGGCGTTGAGCCAGCTTGATCAACTCAAACAAATGACGACGGTCGTCGCCGACACCGGCGACTTTGCCGCGCTCAAACAATACGCGCCACAGGACGCCACGACCAATCCCTCGCTCATTTTCAAGGCCGCCCAGATGCCGGAATACCGGTATCTGGTGGACCGGGCCATCGCCGAAAACAAAAAATCCGGCGCCGGCGGCGAAAAATTATTGCGGAGCGTGATGGACGATTTGCTGGTGCTGTTCGGCGTCGAGATTCTGAAAATCGTGCCCGGCCGCGTTTCGACCGAGACCGACGCGAACCTCGCGTTCGACAGCGAAGGCCTGATCAACAAGGCGCGGCGGTTTATCGAGCTTTACCAGGCGCACGGCATCGGGCGCGAGCGCATCCTCATCAAAATCGCGACGACGTGGGAAGGCGTGCGCGCGGCGGCGATTCTCCAGCGCGAAGGCATCAACTGCAACATGACCCTGCTCTTCTCGCTGCCGCAGGCGGTCGCGTGCGCCGAGGCAAAGGCCAGATTGATTTCACCGTTCGTGGGGCGGATCATGGACTGGTACAAGGCCAAAGAGAAAAGGGACTTTGCGCCGGCCGAAGACCCCGGCGTGCTGTCGGTAAAGGAAATTTACGGCTACTACAAAAAATTCGGTCACGCGACGGAGGTCATGGGCGCGAGTTTCCGCAACGCGGGCGAAATTCTCGAGCTGGCCGGTTGCGATTTGCTGACCATCAGCCCGCAGTTGATGGGGGAACTGCGAAAAAGCACCGCGCCCGTCGCGCGCAAACTCAGTCCCGATCTCGCGCGCGACAGCAAAATCGGGCGGCTGCAACTGGACGAAAATAAATTCCGCTGGCTGTTCAACGAAAACGCGATGGCCACGGAGAAGACCGCCGAGGGCATCCGGCTGTTCAACGCCGACGCGCTGAAGCTGGAGCAGTTCATCGCGGCGAAGCTTTAATTTCTGGACGCGCACGCTGACTTCTGCGAATTTCAGGACATGGATGGAGACGAACGCGAAATTTTTTATTTTCTGAAGAACCGGGGCGAAGAGTTTGTCAATGCCAAGGAAATCGCCCGGCGCGCGGGCGGCAAAAGGAGGTTTCACGAAGACCCGGAATGGGCCAAGGCGATTCTGATACGCATGACCGAACGCGGCGTCCTGGAAGGCGACGCCTTGGGCCGTTACCGCGTCAAACCTGTTGCCAGAAGAGGGAAAGACAAACGCTGGGTTTCGCCCGACATCGCCAAAATCCTTCAGGAAAGCGGCGTCGAAGTCGAAGGCGCGAACGAACTCGGCTCGGACGACTATTACGAGCAACTGTAATCACCCGTCCATCTTTCGCCGCGGCAGCATGAAAAGCGCCGCGTCCAACCTTCTCCGTCCAAACCCGTCATGTTTGCCGCGCTCCTGACCACGCTGTTGTTTGCGGTGTCCGCCATTTGCGGGCATCGCACCGCCACGCGGCTGGGGGGTGTCGAGGCCAATTTCTGGCGCATCTGCGGCGCATTTCTGTTCCTGGCTGTCTGGGCGAACCTCTTCGGAACGGGCACGGCCGGCGCTGCGTTTTCCATCTTCGTTTTGAGCGGGCTGGCGGGCATCGGCCTCGGCGACACGGCGTATTTTCAAGCCCTGCCGCGGCTCGGCAGCCGCCGGACGGTCCTCCTCTCGCAATGCCTCACCGCGCCGTGCGCCGCCATGGTCGAATGGCTCTGGCTCGGCACAAAACTGAATCTCACGGAAGTTGTTTGCATCGCGGCCATTCTTGCCGGAGTGGCCATTGCGATGGCGCCGGGCGACCATTTGAAAATCGCGCCGAGCCGTCTGTGGCCCGGGATTCTGGCCAGCGCCATCGCCGCGATTGGCGGCGCGCTCGGCGCGGTCTTGAGCCGCAAAGCCTATGCCGTCGCGCATGCGGCGGGCGAACATCCCGATCCCGGCACGACCGGCTACCAGCGCGTTCTCGGCGGCGCGGTCGCACTCGGCCTCGTGTTTTTGATTGTCAAGTGGCGGCATGCCCGCAAACACGGCGACGACGCGCAAATGAAGGATTCGTTTTCGCCGCGCGAGAAACTCAGGCTCTGGCCGTGGGTGCTGG
>JBEKEJ010000094.1:0-11210 GCA_050013895.1 Verrucomicrobiota bacterium
AGATGGATCATCCGTTCGCGGGTGATATTCAATCCTGTGGTGCTGTTTTCTTTGTTCATAAATTTTAAAAGGTGGTCCGCGTATTTTCAGGTCCGGATGCGTTCATTCTTCCACGGCAAAGCCGACTTTGATGGTCACCTGCCAGTGATGCACCTTTCCCTTGTTGATGTTGCCGCGCGTTTCGACCACCTGGAACCAGCACAGGTTCTTGATGGTTTTGTGCGCCCGCTTGATGGCGTTGTCCACGGCATCCTCGATGGAAGTGGTGGAAGTGCCGGTGAGTTCGATGAGTTTATAGACGGTGTCTTTCATATTCGGTTCTTCCGGTGGTGGTTCACGCATCCGCAGCCCCGGCATTTCCGCTTAATTGCAGCAGCAGGTGGAGCAGGATTCCTTGATCGCCTTTTCGACCGCTTCACGGGTTTCGCCCGTGCGCTTCTGAATCCGGCCAACCAGTTCTTCCTGCCTGCCTTCGGCGTATTGGAGATCGTCATCCGTAAGCCTGGCCCATTTCTGTTTCAACTTGCCCTTGGTGATGTTCCAGTCGCCTTTAGCTTCAAGTGTAGTCATAATAGTTTGTGATTTGTTGTTATTCGTTTTGATCTACCGCCAACGTGACGGCAAAAGTGTTCCCGCAGCCCTCGTGCTGCCTCTGCCGGTTAGTCCGCCACCAGCTTGACGGCAGTGTCGCCGCGCAGGGCTTTGGAATACGGGCAGGTTTTGTGCGCTTCGTCCATGATGCGTTGAACCTGGGCGCGTTCGATTCCAGGGAGTTGCGCATGCAGCTCCACTGCCAGACGGTAACCGCCCTGGTCATCCTCGATCAGACTCACCAGTGCCCGCACCGTGGAATCCTTTACCGGGGCGCCGAGCTTTTTGGCCGCGTTGCTCAGGGCGCCGTGGTAACAGGCGGAATACGCGCCCGCAAACAACAGCTCGGGATTGGGGCCACGTTTCTCAATACCTTTCTCCAGCGGATTTCCCAACGTGACATCCAGCAACCGATCCGGTGACTGAATGGTTCCCGAACGTCCGCCCTGGGAAACCGCTTCCGCCGTAAACAACGTTTTCATGATGGCATCGCGTGGTCAGGTGCAGTCTTCGGCGGACGGTTCAGTGGCTAACGGAGCAATAGAACCACAATGACGATGACAAGAAGGAGGCCGACCGAGCCTCCGCCAATCCAGATGGCACTACCTAGAACGGGCGTGAATAAGAGATGCATAGCTTGTATTTCTTTTTTGATGGCAATTTATTTGCCGTCATTTTCTTGAGGACGTTACGCGATGTGCCGGGTGTTGCCTATGGGGTGTAACCCTACCGTGGATTGTCGTTGCGGCGATGACGATGATGCCCGCGAGCAGCCAGGCCGGCCGCCGACCTGCGCAGCGTGGTCAGCACGCGCGAAGGGGACACGCTGCTGTGAATAATTTCAATCAAACCAATTCCATCCGCCGAAGCCCCCTTGCGATCCGGCCGGTTTGCCCTCCCCAAAATGAACGCGCAGCCTTTTGGCTGCGCGTGAATTGTCCGTTGGATTGGAAGCGGCTGATTACTTCTGCAACTTCGCTTCCCAATCGCGCGATTGGACGTTACCATTTCGCTCGAATTCCGTTTTGCCCTTGATGACGCCGTCCGCGAGCTTGCCCGAGTATTTGTTGGTCATCGAGGTGTCGTTGAACGAACGGACCACGTTGAACGAAACGTCCGCGCCGGTGATTTTGCCGTCGCTGATATCCGTGGCCGTGGCCTCGCCGCCGCGTCCCGGCGCGGTCAGCTTGCCCGTCAGCTTGTCGCCGTCCAGCTTCAGCACGAGGGTGTTTGTCCGGTCCGGTCCGCCGTTGCGTCCCGCCATCGTCCAGATGTAGGTACCCGTCGGATCCACCTTTTTGTCCTGGGCCCGGGCCGGGACAAGGACGCCCATCACCAGGATGGCGCCGGCCAGGGCGATTACGAATTTAGTTGCTGTCATGTGTTTGTATTGTGGTTTGATTGGTTGTTTGCAGCGGCCCTCAGATGCATTCCAACGGCGCACCGGGGTAACTGGCTGCCTGTTAGACTACGCGATGGGCCGGTCTTAGCTATGGGGTGTAACCCTACCGTACGTTGTTGGTGGTGCTCCCCGAAAGCGGCCTCCGCCGTCCCGGTCGCAGCGGTAAGCGCCGAAGTCTTCTCCCATTTTCGCGCCAATAAGATCCGTCTAACGGGAAAAATCACCTGGGGTGTTCACCCCATATACAAATTGAAACAACTGTCCGATGTTTGTCTTGGATTGGCGGCTCGCCATCAAGGGATCAACCATCCCGGAGAGTCGCGTCTGAGTTCGACATACAACATGAAACGGAAGTTGACCGCGTTGTCGCGACGATATGTGACGGCCCTGCGAAAGCATCTGCAGCAAGGCCCGGGAGCGAGCTTGCAGTTGGCGCTGGGACTGGGACGCCAGGCCGCGGCCCTCGATCTGGAGACGTTGGACGTTGCCCGGATTCACCAGGGAGCACTCGCCGCCATGGAAGCCTCCAGCAGCCGGGATGGGGTCATCGAGCGGGCGGAGATTTTTTTTAACGAGGCCATTACCCCGATCGAGGAAACGCATCGCGCCGCGCTCAAGGCCAATGTCCACTTGAATCGGCTGCGCCAGATGCTGGGCCGGCGCACAGTGAATCTGGCGGCCTCCCACCGATCCCTGAAACGGGACATCGTCCAACGCAAGACCGTGGAGCAGGCCCTCAAGAAAAGCGGGAAACACTCCAGAAAACTATTGAAGGAATCACGTGCCCTGCAGAAGCATTTGCAGCGCCTGACCCACCAGATTTTGTCGGCGCAGGAGGACAAACGAAAAAAGATCAGCCGCGACTTGCATGATGAAATCGCCCAGACGTTGCTGGGCATCAATGTGCGGCTGTTGACGCTGAAAAAGGAGGCTGCGATTGACGCCGGCGGCCTCAAAAAAGAGATTGCCAGCACGCAGCGACTGGTGAATAAATCAGTAAAAAGCATAAAACGGTTCGCCCGTGAATTCGGTATTCACCATCGGACTCAAAACAGGACCTGAAATGGCGCGTAAACTAAACGGGCTGTCGCAACGATATGTCGCGGCGCTGCGCAAACACCTGAGGCAAAATCCACGTGCGGTTCCGCCGCGCGGGACGGCGCAAGATTTGGGACGCCGGGCCATGGCCCTCGGGTTGGAGACGCTGGACTTGGCCCGGTTCCATGAGCAGGCGTTGATTACCCTGGTGCTGCCGGGCTACTCCCCCCGCATCCGGGATCGGATGATCCGGCAAGCGGGGACTTTTTTTGCCGAGGCCATCACCCCCATCGAAAAAACGCATCGCACGGCGCGGGACGCCAATGCCCATCTGCAACAGATGATCCAGACGCTCAACCAGCGCAGCGTGGACCTGGCCGCGTCCAACCGGCGGTTGCGACAGGAAATAGTCCAGCGCAAGTCGGTGGAGGAATCCCTCAGAAAGAGCGAGCAACATTACAGCCAGTTGCTGGAGCAATCGCGGCACATGCAGGAACAATTGCGGCTTCTGTCCCGCCAGCTTCTGTCGGCGCAGGAGGAAGAGCGCAAGATGATCAGCCGCGAACTGCATGATCAAATTGCCCAGACCCTGACGGGCATCAATATCCGGCTGGCTTCCTTGAAAAGCGGGGCCACGCTCAACAACAAGGGCCTCCAGAAAAAAATCTCCAGCACACAGCGGCTCGTGGAAAGATCTGTGGACATCGTGCATCGGTTCGCCCGGGATCTGCGCCCGACGGTGCTGGACGACCTGGGATTGATTCCCGCCCTGCATTCGTTCATGAAAAGCTTTGCCCGGCGCACGGGCGTCCGCACCAGTTTGACGGCCTTTGCCGCGGTGGAACGGCTGGACGCGGCCAAACGAACGGTGCTCTTTCGCGTCGCCCAAGAAGCGCTTACCAATGTGGACCGTCATGCTCACGCCAGCCGGGTGGAAGTGGTCATTCAGAAACTTCGCGGCCGCGTTTGCATGAAAATAAAAGACGATGGCAAATCCTTTGACGTGGAACGCACCTTGCACGCCAATGGCGGGAAACGCCTCGGGCTGCTCGGGATGCGGGAACGGTTGGAGATGGTCGGCGGCCGTTTAGATGTCGAGTCCGCCTCCGGCAAAGGCACCAGCGTCCAGGCGCAGATGCCCCTCGGCAAGGCCCGCGGGGGGGGGGGATGAAAGACTCGCTGATGGACTTCGTGGAACCAAAAAAACTGATTTGGATTAAAATTATGAGCAGGATTAAGATCAATAAGCCGCAGGTTTTCCCTCATAATCTTGATCTTAATCCTATCGCCGATAATCCTTGAATTATTATGAAACGAATCACTGTTCTGCTGGCTGAAGATCACACGATTGTGCGCGAGGGATTTCGCAAGATGCTTGAACTTGAAGACGATCTGGAAGTGGTCGGCGAAGCGCAAGATGGCCGCCAGGCGGTCGCCCTGGCCAAAAAACTTCGTCCTGCCGTGGTGCTGATGGACATTGCCATGCCCCTGCTCAATGGCTTGGAAGCCACCCGCCAGGTGCTCAAAGCTCTTCCCGCCACCAAAGTGCTCATCCTCTCCGCGCACAGTGATGACGCGTATGTCAAAAATGCAACCGAGTCCGGCGCCGTGGGATTTCTGCTCAAACAAACCTCCTCCCACGTCGTGTGCGAGGCGATCCGGGAAGTACAAAAGGGGAAAACGTTTTTCAGCCTCTCAATTTCCAGACGTCTCAATCGTCTCAATCCGCAATCGCCCGATCGCGCCGGACTGTTCCACAAGAAAGCGGCCCAATTGACTTCGCGCGAAATGGAAGTGCTCCAACTCATCGCCGAAGGCAAGGCCAACAAGGAAACCGCGGCGGAACTCGGCATCGGCATGAAGACCGTCGAAAAACATCGCGAGCATCTCATGCAGAAGCTCGACATCCACGACACCGCCGGCCTCACCCGCTACGCCATCGGCGCGGGCATCATCGAGAGCAGCGTCCAGTTGACCATCGTTTGACGCTGAAACGGAAGATGGAGCGTCCGGCCTGTGGCCGGACACACATGAAGTATGGACGTATTTATCGGGGCACAGCCCCGACGCTACAACAATGAGAATATGCTACAAAGGTCCCAGTGAATAGGGACGGCCTCGCCTTCTGGATGACCCTGTCCGGGACCGTTTGCTGGGGTGTTTGTTTTTGGTGGATGCGCCGGCTTTCCATCAAACAGAATTATCTTTTGGACCAGCTTCGCGAGCAGGGCAAACGCATCGAGAAGTTGTCCCGGATCGAGCATGATCTCATCAAGGAAGTGCATCCCCAAGTGAGCGAGATCAAGGAAGGGATGGAGGAAATGATCGCGGTGGTGAAGGAAAATTCGGAAAACAATCCTCCGGCAGACAAAAAGAAGGGGCATTAGTCCGCGTCAGAATTCGTCCTTGTCCCGCCTGTCCACCGGAGCGCGGGGTGATCTCCCTCGCTCGCGGGAGTGGGAGATGCCCTTCGCCCGTCGGATGGCCGGCATCATTTCTCGGACACCGCGCTCGACACTCCCTCGTCCGGAACCAGTGTCCATTCGCTGTCCGGATTGTATTCTTTCATCGCCACCGCAATCCGGGAGGTCTTTTCGCCCAAATTGCGCTGATAAACTTTGCCGTCCTGATTGACGATAAAGGTCATGATGCCCGACTGGTCCCAATGCTCCGGATAAGCCACCAGGGCGAATCCCCCCGCCAGATTGCCGCCGCTCATGTAATTCATTTTCCCGCCGGGTGCAGCCTCGCCCTGCCGGGTCAGAATTCTGAAATAATAACCGTGAAACGGATGCGGTCCCGCGCCCTTGTGGCTGCCATAACCCTCGGCATGAGCTTCCGCCACCAAAGGCCCGAATGGACTGGCCGGTTCGTTCCCCACCGCCGGCCAGTAGAGGCCATCTTTCTTTCCGGGCGTGCTCTTGAATTTCTGCGCGAATTTCACTCCTCCGCTCGCGACCGGGTTCACGCTGGCGAACTGCCGTTGTGCCGCCACGTAAGCCCGGCAAACGCCGATGGCGTAAAGTTCGTCCTTCCCGATGTGCCGGTTGATGATCTCGTCCTTGCCCGCCGCCGTGTCAAAACGCCATTGCCCGTTCGTCTTCACCAGTGGAATCGGCATCGGCCAGTTGTTCGTGCCAACCTCAAAAGTGATCTTGTCCTCGTTCACCTTTACGGGATTACAGCCCTGCGCCATGGCCGTGGCGAACCTCTGCGCATTATTCGCGTCCAGCACTTTGTCGCCGGTTAAAAGGTCCTGGACCTCCGGGCCGAAAATCTCGCTCAAGGCCGCGTTGTCTTTGGCTTCGGTGGCCGCCTGCAAGGCCTTTACGGCCTCATCCGGCGACGCGAACAACCGTTGCGCGACCGCTGGTTTCTGTTGATTCGGCTCCGCCGCTTGCAGATCCGCTGGCAGAATACCCCAAGCGCCCGCCAACAATGCGATGGTTGAAAGACGACTAAAACGTATCAATTGTTTTGAAAATATCATAAATTCATCAGGTTTGTTTTGTCCAATGAGATGCGCGGTTTACCGCTTTTCTCCATGCCTGCCGCCGCTGGGATGTCCGCCACCACTGGGATGCGCCACCGCCCGGCTTTCACCCCCGCGACGACTGTAATCATGCACATCGCGTCCCCGGTCATAGCCGCCGCCGAAAAGAAATACGTCAGGCCCCGGCACCACCACCTCGCCGCCGTAACCTCCACCCACAAACCCCACACAACCCGTCAAGGCCGTCAACAGCCCAATCGCCAGTCCAATTTTGATTCGGTCAACCAGGACATTGGACTGACAGTGTATCAATTTGGAGGTGGGGACAGCGCGCTGCGCTGTCTGGACGCCGCAGCGCGGCGTCCCCACCATTGAAAATGACAAATTGTCATTGGGCTTGTTCATACCGACCTTCCTTTCTCGGATGAAGTCAAAAAATGCGGCTGCGCTCGAAACACCACCAGGCGCGCCGTGATCAAGTCACTGAACTTCAATTCCATTTTCTGTTTAAGTTTCATGCGCCACAAAATTACCACGGAAAGTTGGTGTCACAATGGGGTGTTTACCCCACTCGTTGGCCGGGACCAGCCTTTGGCGTTGGCGCGGGCATCAACGGTTTCCCGGCCAGGTGGCCACGTAGGAATTGTGGCGTCGAGCCTGCGGCTCGATTTGTTCGGTGGAAACGCCGGCGCTGCAGAACAATCAGCCCGCTGGTTCTCACGTTCCAGCGGGGCTTTTTTATCGCCCGGGAGGAGGATTCAATTTCTTTAATCCTCCCGTCCCGCCGCGTCGGAGCTGGAGGCATCAAGCCTGACATGGGGTAAACACCCCATAGCAGCCGCAAGGTTTGCCAGCTATTATTCAAACTGCTATGAAAGATAAGACATTCACAAATGGTGGGGAGCCGGACAGCGCGCGACTTCAACGCGAACCGAATGCGCCCCAACGCATACTCGTGGTGGATGACGACAGTCTCATCCGCCATCTCAACACTACAGTGCTGATTCACTCCGGCTACGAGGTGGACACCGCCGAAGACGGCGCAGCCGCCTGGGAGGCTCTTCAGGTCAAGGATTTCAACCTCCTGATCACCGACCACAGCATGCCCAGGATGACCGGCGTTGAACTGGTCAAGAAGCTGCGTTCAGCGCGCATGTCGCTGCCGGTCATCCTGGCCACGGGAACATTGCCCCTGGAGGAACTGGACCGAAACCCGGAGCTCCAACTGGCGGCCATGCTGCCAAAGCCTTTTACCGTCAAAGAGTTGTTGAAAACGGTGAGAGTAGTCCTGCGCGCCACCGACAGCGCATCCGGGCAGTGCGAGCCACTGCCAGACTGGCGAAGCCAGCGACCGGTCAGTAGTTTGCGCCTGTGATGTTTCTACTCCACAGTCCGGTATTCAATTGACCATCAATTGCTCCGACGTTCCGCCGGTTTCTTCCGGTTCCGACTTCAGCCCGCGGCTTGTGCCTCTGCCGCCTGTCAAGGACGCCGGATTCAAGCATCCCGGGTAACTTGGGTGTTACTTCTTGTCTCAGTCGCGCTCCCTCTGTTTGCTTTTGCTCAAACTGCGATAATACTCAAACGAAGGCCGGCACACAGGCGCAACAAATTCAGGCAAGCCAATCTCAGAACGCACCAGGCTCCGCAAAACAGGTTTTTATCGAAAATACTCAATTTTCACGGCAAATGCCCGTCTCTATTGGGAAACCGCACGATTTTGACTCCAAATAGATGCGGCATGGCCGAACACAGAAATGGGGTAAATACCCCATAGCGCCCGCAAGCGTTTCCGCGTTATTACTAATACTGTCATGAAAGATAACGAACTATTGCAAGCAGGCTCGCTGTTACCGTTCCTAAAACGGCGGCAAAAGCTTCTGACCATGAACGTCAACGAACGATCGCAGTCGGAAGAGCCAGCCTGCACGGCACTTCAATGCCAGACGAATCCCCTCCGCCGCATTCTCGTGGTGGATGACGATAGCGACCTTCGCCGGCTCTACACCGATGTGCTGGTTCGCCCCGGCTACCATGTTGACGCCGCGGAAGACGGCATTGCCGGCTGGGAAGCGCTTCAGGCCAATAACTACAATCTTCTGATCACCGAGCACAGCCTGCCCAAGCTGACCGGTGTTGAACTGGTCAGAAAGCTGCGTGCCGCCCGCATGGATCTGCCGGTTGTCCTGGCCGCGGGAAGATTGCCCACGCACGAACTCGCTCGAAGCCCGTCGCTCCAAGTGGCGGCCATGCTACAGAAGCCCTTTGCCGTTGATGCGTTGCTGGACACGGTAAATAACGTCCTGCGCGCGACCGTGAGTGCCCCCGGGCAGTTCGAACCGCTGCCAGACTGGCGAAGCCAGCCGTCAGCAGTTGGTTTGCGGCTATAATGATTCCGCTCCGCAGTTCAGTGTTCAGTTGACCATCAATAGCTCCAGAATTCCACGGGTTTCTTCTTTTCCACCATTACTCCAGCCCGCGGCCTATGCCTCTGCCGCGCGTAAAGGGCGCCGGATTCAAGAATCTCGATATGGGGTAAACACCCCATAGACCGGTCAAGGCGACTTCGCTTACTGTCGCACCATGCGAAATGGAATGCTTTACCAAAAAGGCAATTCAGACAGTGCTTAATCGCCAGCTCCAACCACGGACTTGTACCAAACAGAAAGCGAAAAAGACCATGAATGCGTCAATCCAACATCCCGAGCCGAATGGTATCGTTCAACCGTCAGGTGATCAGTCCCGGAGAGAAAAGACATTATCCGTTTGTCGCACACCGCCCGGTCGTTTCACCTTGGCGGGGTTGCTGGCGGGACTGGTGCTCCTGCTCGTCGGAGCGCCGGCAGCCCACGCCGACCGCAGTCCGACGAACTGCCTTGGGAGCGGTTTGGGAATCAGCCTCTTCACGAGCCTTCCTGACGTTCACATTGGCGACACAATCTATTACAGCGTGAATGTGTTCAACGCGCCATTCCCCGCGTGCAACGCCGGCGAGACCAATCCGGCGACCGCCGGCGCGATTCAAGCTTGGGTGGTCACGCCGGATCATGTCACCAACAACATCACGTTGCGGCGAACATTTCTGGCTCCAGGAGACTCGGATTTTTATACCAACGTCGTCAGTTATGTCGTCCGCGCTCAGGATATTCTCCCCGATGGCACGGTGCGCGCCACGGCGGTTGACCAGGGTGATATTCACCAAAACGACGTCAACAGCAGCGGTGGCGGCAACCAGGGAGTGAACACGCAGGTCAATCTGCCCTGCGTCCTGATCACTGCACAATGCGTCGGCAGTGTGGGAGAAAACGGCGCGATTACTTTCACCGGCACGGTCACCAATTGCGGCAACAACACGCTGGTTGGCGTGACGGTCACGAACTTTGTCAATAACGGCGTTTCCACCGTGCTCTTTCCCACGAACCTCGCCCTCGGCCAGATCGCCTCGTTTAGCGGAAGCTGGGTCCCGTTGAATCCTTGCAGTCCGAGTACGGCCACATTGACCGTCCTGGCCACCGACCAGTTCACGTCCACTCCCCGAACGGTGACGAGTTTCACCACCATCACCTGTCAGAACACTCTCACTCCGGGGATCAAAGTGACCAAGGTGTGTCCCGCACAGCCGGTCTCTCCAGGCCAGTTGCTCACTTTTTCAGGCAGCGTCAGCAACACCGGCAACGTGACCTTGACGAACATCGTGGTGGTCAACAACCAACCGGTCGCCAATACACCGGTCTTCACGACCGCCACGCTGGCGCCCGGCGGCGTCGCCAATTTCACCGGCAGTTACCTGGCGCCGACCAATTGCTCCGTAGCCGACACCTTGATCGCGACCGCGACCAGCCGTTGCGGCGTGGCGGTCAGCAATTCTGCCAGTGCAAACTGTCCCATCTTAACTGTGCCACAGATTGCGGTGACGGCGGCTTGTCCGACCGCCCCGGTATTGCCCGGTGGTTCGCTGACTTATAGCGGCACCGTCAGCAATGCGGGCAACATCACGTTAACCAACATCGTCGTGGTCAGCGATCGGCCCGCCTCGAACACGTTGGTCTTCACCCGGGCCACACTGGCACCCGGCGCATCCACCAATTTCACGAGCACTTACATCGTTCCGACCAACGCGTGCTCGGTCACCACCACCTTCAGCGGAACCGGCAAGGACATTTGCACACTCAACGCGGTTACGAACGCCGTTTCGACCACCTGCACGGTCATCACGACCCCGGGCATCGCGGTCACGCTGGCCTGTCCGGTTGCGCCCGCTACCGCCGGCGGTTTTATCACGTACACCGGGTTCGTCACGAATTCCGGCAACGTCACTTTGAATAACGTGACCGTCATCGACAACCAGGCTTCGCCCAGCACCGTGTTCACCGTGCCGAGCCTGGCGCCCCATGCGTCCGCCAGCTTCACCGCGGGCTTCACCGCGCCCACCGACGCCTGCTCGGTCAGCAGCACGGTAACAGCCACCGGCAGCGACAACTGTACTGGGGTCATGGTGACGAACACCGCGTCGGCCACCTGCTCGCTGATTACCACGCCGGGCATCGCGGTCACCCAGGTGTGTCCGGTGGGTCCGACGATTCCCGGCGGGCTGCTGACCTACAGCGGCACCGTCACTAATGCGGGCAACATCACGCTCACCAACGTAGTGGTCCTGAATAATCTGAGCGGGGCCACGCCGGTCTT
>JBEKEJ010000095.1:0-11207 GCA_050013895.1 Verrucomicrobiota bacterium
CGGCGTGGCACGACCAGTTGATCGAGCTGATGGGCGCCATGGGCATGCGCGAGGCCCGCCGGCTCCGGGGCGATGTCGGCCGCGCCATGTTTTTCGAGAACCTCGAGGAAGATACTTTCGGCAAACTCTATGGTAAAAGAAAGACAGCTTGAGGATATTCTGCCGGAGAACACGCTGAAGACGTGTGTGCCGCAGGAGCAGGTGCCGCGGGTCGTCAAACCCGCGCCGTCCCGCTATCGCAACGAGATTGCCAAATACATCGTTCATCGCAGCCTGGATTGTGAGCGTTGCGGCAAATGCGTGGAGGTCTGCGACTATGGCGTCCATGTCCGCCAGCCCGGGTTCAAATACTTTGCCGAGCCGCGGCATCACCTGTGCATCGGGCCGAATTGCGAGCAGACCGGGCGCTATTGCGTGGCCCATTGTCCCAAGGACGCGCTGCAAATCCGTGAAAATCCGATGTACAAGGTGCTCGGTGATTTC
The DNA here is from genome assembly GCA_050013895.1 of Verrucomicrobiota bacterium. Classification (GTDB taxonomy): domain Bacteria; phylum Verrucomicrobiota; class Verrucomicrobiia; order Limisphaerales; family UBA11358; genus UBA11358. The sequence goes on from JBEKEJ010000095.1 coordinate 484, forward strand.
CGCTGGCCGGCGGATTTGATTCTGGCGACGTGGAAGATGGCCGAGACCGGCGAGGTGCCGCCGGAGGCCTACGATTACAATTACGAGTGCGGCAATTCCGGCGGCGGCTTCGACCGGCTCCGGTTCAAATTCCCCAAACACCCGCCCGTCAAACTCCGCCAAGACGAGATTGACACCAGCATCCTGCTGAACAAGCGCGACGATGACCGGCCCAAAATCAAAATTGACGTTCCCTGGTATGGCGGCGGCATGTCGTTCGGGTCGGTCAGCAACGTGACCCAGTTGTCCAAGGCCCGGGCGGCGGTGGCGTTCAACACGTTCAGCTGCACCGGCGAAGGCGGATACATGGAGCGCATGCGGCCGTATGACGACCACATGATTACGCAGGTCGCCACCGGTCTCTTCGGCGTGCGCGAGGAGACTATTCAACGGGTGCCGATCGTGGAATTCAAGTATGCCCAAGGCGCCAAGCCCGGCCTGGGCGGCCATCTGCTCGGCGATAAAAACACCCCCGCCGTCGCCCGCATGCGCGAGGCGGTATTGGGCATCTCCCTGTTTTCACCGTTCCCGTTCCACAGCGTCTATTCTATTGAAGACCACGCCAAGCACATCGAATGGGTCAAGCACGTGAATCGGCGCGCCTTGATTGCAACGAAAGTTTCCACGCCGACGGACGTGGACATGGTGGCCGTGGGCAGTTATTCCGCCGGCTCGCATATCGTGCACTTGGACGGCGGGTATGGCGGCACCGGTGCGGCGCCGGACATCGCCAAGAAAAACATCGCCATGCCCATCGAGTATGCCATCGGCAAGGTCCACAATTTCCTGCAGGCCGAAGGCCTCCGCGACAAGGTGGTCCTGATTGCCAGCGGCGGCATCCGCACCGCCCACGACATCGCCAAGGCCATTGCGCTGGGCGCTGACGGCGCGGTCATCGGCACATCGGAACTGGTCGCGCTGGGCTGTGTGCGATGCAGCCGTTGCGAGAGCGGGCGCGGCTGCCCGCGCGGCATCGCCACGACCGACCTCGAACTGTCCGCCAAAATGGATGTTGAATGGGGCACCCAGCGGCTGATCAACCTTTACAGCGCCTGGCAAAAGACGCTGGTCGGGATTTTGCAGCGCCTGGGCCTGCGCAGCGTTCGTGAATTGCGCGGACGCACCGACCTCATGATGCATTTGGATTACACCAACGACGTGCCGGCAAACCCATGAACCGCGAACCGATCCAACGACTGACCGATTCCCGAAAACGGCTGGCGCAAAGCCTCAAGGTGGCCCCGCCCATCCGTAAGGAAGCGGAGGAGGGCGGCTGTGGCGTCGTCGGCTTCTGCTGCAGCGAGCCGGTGCCGGGCCGGCACATCTACGAGCCGTCACGCCAGATGCACAACCGCGGGAACGGCAAGGGCGGCGGCATCGCGGCCGTCGGACTGGTCCCGGAACAACTCGGCGTCAGCCGCGAAGTGCTCGACACCCATTACCTGCTGCACGTGGCGTTCCTCGATGCGAAGGCGCGGCCGGAAATCGAGGCGCAGTTCATCCAGACATTCTTCGACGTGACCGCCTCCGCGCCGCTCGACAAGGTGGACGATTGGAAATCCGTGCCCGGCCTGGAGGTGCTGCCGCCGGATGTCTGCCGCTATTTCGTCCGCGTCAAACCGAAGGTGCTGGATGCGTTCATCGCGAAGAATCATTTGCAATCGCTTGAACGCGGCGAGGCGGAGGATGAGTTCGTCAACCAGAACAGTTTCAGCCTCAACCAGAAATATTACGCGTCCCTGGGCGAAAAACGCGCCTTCGTGCTCTCGCACGGCCGCGACATCATGATTCTCAAGGTGGTCGGCTTTGCCGAAGCCATCGTGAAATATTACCGGATCGAGGAGTTGTGCGCCCACGAATGGATCGCGCACCAGCGGTTCCCGACCAAGGGCCGCGTCTGGCATCCCGGCGGCGCCCACCCGTTTGCCGCCATTGACATGGCGCTGGTGCACAACGGCGATTTCGCCAACTACCATTCGGTAACGGAGTACCTCAAGCAGCGCCAGATTTATCCGCAGTTTCTCACCGACACCGAAGTGTCTGCGCAGTTGTTCGACCTGTTCAGCCGGACCTATCATTATCCGCTGGAGCACATCATCGAAGCGCTGGCGCCGACCACGGAGCTGGACTTTGACCGGCTGGATCCGGAAAAGCAGAAGATTTACCGGGCCATCCAGGCCACCCACATTCACGGTTCGCCCGACGGCCCGTGGTTCTTCATCATCGCCCGCAGCCTTGCCCGCAAGAAACAGTTTCAATTGATGGGCATCACTGACACCGCGATGCTCCGGCCCCAAGTGTTTGCCTTCTGCGACGGCGCAGTGCAGGTGGGCCTGATTTGCTCGGAAAAGCAGGCCATCGACGCCACGCTCCTGAGCCTGTCGAAGGATGACAAGCGGATTTGTCCCGTGGCGGACCGTTACTGGAACGCGCGCGGCGGCAGCCATGACGACGGCGGCGCGTTCATTTTCAACCTCCAAAAAAATGCCGCCGGCAAATGGCGGATCACCTGCACGGACAAATTCGGTGAACCTGTCCCCCTCCCCGGCGGCGCCGAGTCCTGCGATTTTTCCCAGGGATTTTCAATGTCCGCTGAATCCGAAGAATCTTTGCAGACTGTCATCAGCGAGCGATTTGTGCCGGGCAGCGCCCCGGCGATTTTTGAAATGATTTGCGAACTGATGCCCGAATGGACGTTCGACGAGGTCCGCCTGGCATGCCAGCAAATCACCGATGCGGCCGAGGACCCTTCCAAAACCGCCACGGCGGTTGAAGTTCTGACGCTGCTCAACGACCGGCGCTACTCGACCGGTGCGAAAAAACGCAGCCATGTGCTCCACGTAGTCCGCACCGAGTTCAACCGGTTGTTCGGGAACCTCCCGAAGCTCGACGCCGGAGATGCCGCCGGGAGCGCGTTCCGGCTCATTGATTTCGAGACGCGCGGTAACCTGCGCCCGCCGCATGAGAATGAAACCACGTTGGCCATTGACGCCGCGCATTTCGCGCCCGAAGGCGGGAATTGCGACGCGGCGCTGCTGGTGGACGCCTACATGAAGGGCTGGCGGCGGTTCATCAGCTTCAATTGCATCGGCCAGCGCTACATCGGCTGCGGCCTCGGCCCGGATACCGACAACGTGGTCATAGATGTTTATGGCAGCAGCGGCGATTACCTGGGATCGGGCATTGACGGCCTGACCATCACGGTGCATGGCAATGCGCAGGACCAGTTGGGCCAGATTATCAAGCGGGGCAAAATGGTCATTTACGGCGACGTGGGCCAGACTTTCATGTATGGCGCCAAAGGCGGCGCGGTCTATGTGCTCGGCAACGCGGCCGGCAGACCGCTCATCAACTCCGTCGGCCGGCCCAAGGTGGTCATCAACGGCACTTGCCTCGACTTCCTCGCCGAATCGTTCATGGCCGGCGACCCGCACAACGGCGGCGGGTTCGTGGTCCTGAACGGCGTCAAATTCGATGACGCGGGGAAACTAGTTCCGCTGGCCGATCCGTATCCCGGCAGCAACCTGTTTTCGCTGGCCTCGGGCGGCGCCATTTTTGTCCGCGACCCGGAAAGGACCCTGGTGGACCAGCAGTTGAACGGCGGCAAGTTTGCCAAACTGACCGATGCCGATTGGGAGCTGATCCTGCCGTTCCTGGAAGAAAACCAGAAACTGTTCGGCATCACCGTCGGACAGCTTTTGACCGTGAACGGCAAGAAACTCAAGCCGTGCCGGGTCTATCGCAAGGTCGTCCCCGGCAGCCTCAAAGACATTGTTCAGGAGGACACCGACGATGTCTGGGCGGAAGAAGCCGAGGCCGAACTGGCCGTGAAATAAGCTGAATGCAAACTGATTTCAATGCACAGATGGCAGAGTGCGCCGCGCAGCGGAACCGCAACCAAATTTTGGACTGCGGCGGGAAGCGAAGCGCCACGCCGCTATGGAACCTTTGTTCACGGCCGAAAAGCGGTGTCGCCGCTGCGCTCTGCCACCGCAGTCCAAAGTCTTCGCCCCACTGGTTTAACCGGCGTTACGAAAGGCAGCCACAGTGATCACCATCAAGAAAAAGAAAAACGGCCATGCCTTGAAGGATGCCGTTGAAGCGTTGTCCGGCGTGGACCTGAGCGTTTGTTACCAGTGCAAGAAATGCTCCGGCGGCTGTCCGGTGGCGGCCCTCACCCGGTCGCGGCCCTCCGAAATCATGCGCCAACTGCACTTGGGTGCCGGCGATGAACTGCTCGCCAGCGATCTGGTCTGGATGTGCGTTTCCTGCGAGACCTGTTCCGCCCGCTGCCCGATGGGCATTGACGTGGCGGCGGTCATGGACGCGTTGCGCCGGCTGGCCCTCGAACGCGGCGCGCCAAAACCGGAAGGCAACGTGCCCCTGTTCAACCGCGCCTTTTTGAAGTCGGTCGAGACCTTCGGCCGCTCCTACGAACTCGGCCTGATTGCCGGCTATAAACTTGGCACGGGCAAATGGATGAACGACGCGGAAAAATTCCCGGTCATGCTGAAGAAGGGAAAAATCGCGCTGCTGCCGCCCCGTGGCGGTGACCGGCAGACCGTGAAACGCATTTTCCGAAAAATCAAAGAAAGCAAAGGGGCCAAAGCATGAGATACGCCTACTATCCTGGATGCTCGGCTGAATCCACGGCCCGCGACATGAACCAGTCCGCCCGGGCGGTGGTCCGGGCGCTGGGTATTGATTTCGAAGAACCCAAAGGCTGGACCTGTTGCGGCGCCACCGCCGGCCACCAGACTGACCGCCTGCTCGCCGCCGCCCTGCCCGCCGCCAACCTGGCCAAGGTCCAGGACATGAAGCTGGACATGGTCGTCGATTGCGCCGCCTGCTACAACCGGATGAAGGTGGCCAACCATGAAATCTCGGCGCATTCCGAAATCCGCCAGGGCGTTCGCAATGCGCTCGACCGTGATTACGACGGCTCGGTCAAGGTCCGCCACCTCGTCGAGGTGCTCCTGGAAGACGTTGGCCTGCCAACCATCACTAAATCACTCAAACACTCGTTGAACGGGCTCAAGGTGGCCTCTTATTATGGCTGCCTGCTCGTCCGGCCGCCAGGCGTCGTGAAGTTCGACGACCCGGAGAATCCGAAATCGCTCGACCGCCTAGTGACCGCAATGGGCGGCCAGAGCCTCGATTGGCCTTGCAAGGTCGAATGTTGCGGCGGCGGTTTGGCGCTGTCGCGGACCGACGTGGTGGTCCGGCTCACCGAATCCATTCTCGACATGGCGGTCCAGGCGGGCGCCGACTGCATCGCCGTCAGTTGCCCCATGTGCCAGATGAATCTCGATTTGCGGCAGTCGGACATCAACAAACAATCCGGGCAGAAATATCAAATGCCGATTGTTTACATCACCCAGTTGCTCGGGCTTTGCCTGGGCTTCGGCCCCGGCGACCTCGGGTTTGAAAAGTTGATGGTCCCCGCCACGAACGTTTTAAGAAAAGTAAATGAACGCGCATAAAACTGTTACGGTACAACTTGTTTCGGGGAGCACACGCGCCCTCGCGTGTTCCGACCGGCGCCCTCGCCGGTCGGGAGAGGACGTCGTGGCGGCGCCCGATGGCCGGTCGTATCAAGGTTTTTCTGTGGTCGGCGGGGCGCCGGCCATGGCACGCGAGGGCGCGTGCGGTCCCCATTTTTGTCATGAATAAATCCGACGACAAGAAAACCGGCGCGGTGCTGGTGCAGGGCGGCGGCATTGCCGGCGTCCAGGCCGCCCTCGACCTGGCCAATAGCGGCTTCAAGGTCTATCTCGTCGAGCGCGACGCCGCCATCGGCGGCATGATGGCGCACTTGGACAAGACCTTCCCGACCGGCGATTGCGCCACCTGCATCGTCTCGCCCAAGCTCGTCGAATGCGCCCGGAACCTGAACATCGAAATATTGACCCTTTCGGAATTGACGGATTTATACGGCAAACCCGGCAATTTCAAAGCGATCGTCAGGCGCTATCCCCGATACGTTGACGAAGCCAAATGCACCGGTTGCAGCGAATGCACACAGGTCTGTCCCGTGGACATCCCGGACGAATTCAACCGCTGCCTCGGCACCCGCAAGGGCATCGCCAAACTTTACGCCCAGGCCACGCCGAACATTTTCGGCATTCTCAAAAACGGCCATGCGCCGTGCAAATTAACGTGCCCGGCCCGGGTCAATGTCCAGGGTTACGTCCAGCTCATCAAACAAAAGGAATATCTCAAGGCGGTCGAACTCATCCGCCAGCGCAATCCGCTGTCGGCCATCTGCGGCCGCGTGTGCACGCATCCCTGCGAGTCCGAATGCACCCGAGGCAAGGCCGACGATCCCATCGCCATCCGGCTCCTGAAACGCTTCGCCTCCGACCGGGAAATGGAGATGCTCGCGGCGGGCAAATTGACCTTGCCCGCGGAAAAAACTCCCGCGCCTGACGCCCAAAAAGTCGCCATCGTCGGCAGCGGGCCGGCCGGATTGACCGCCGCCAACGACCTCGCGGAAGCCGGTTTTGCCGTGACGGTTTTCGAGGCGATGCCCGCCGCCGGCGGCATGTTGCGTTACGGTATTCCCGAATATCGCCTGCCCAAAAAAGTGCTCGACCACGAAATCGAACTCATCCGTCGCAAGGGCGTCAAATTTGTCTTCCATTGCCGCATCGGCAAGGACATTACCTTCCAGACGCTCCAAAAGGATTACGCCGCCGTCTTCATCGCCGGCGGTGCCCAGAGCAGCCGCAAGCTCGGCGTCAACGGCGAGCAATTCTCCGGCGTGGTTGATGGTGTCGAATTTCTCCGGGCGGTTGCCTCCCGCAACCCGCCGGCGGTGCGCGGCACGGTGGTGGTCGTCGGCGGTGGCGACACGGCCATTGATTCGGCCCGCACGGCTCTGCGACTCGGCGCCGGGGAGGTGATTATTCTTTATCGCCGTTCGCGCGCGGAAATGCCGGCCATGCCGCTGGAAATCGAGGCCGCCGAAAAAGAAGGAATCAAAATCCGGTATCTGGTTGCGCCCGCACGGCTGCAGGATGACCGGGGAAAAGTTTCCGCCGTCGAATGCATCCGGATGATGCTCGGCGAACCGGATGCCGGCGGCCGGCGCCGCCCGGTGGAAATCCCCGGCTCCGGGTTCACCCTCAAAGCCGACATGGTGATTTCCGCCATCGGCCAGGTGGTAGACGAGCGGCTGCTGGACCACATCAACGTCAGAAGTGAAAATGGACGTTTTGAGATTGACCCGATAACCGGCCGGACTTCCGCCGAAGATGTTTTTGCCGGTGGCGACAATGTCACCGGGCCGGCCACCGTCATTGACGCCGTGGCCGCCGGCAAACGAGCGGCCGAATCCATCGAACGATATTTGATGGGCAGGGAATTGCTCAGCGGCCGGTTCGAGGAATCCCTCCGCCCGATTCCTCCGGCGCTCCTGCCGGCGCCCGACAAGCTTGAAAAGAGAACCCGGCCGCAGCCGGAGGAACTCGCGCCGGCCAACCGGTTGAACAACTTTGACGAAGTTGAAAAGGGACTCACCGAGGAACAGGCCCTCGCAGAAGCCGCGCGCTGCCTGAATTGCGCTCTGTGCTCGGAATGCAACCGTTGCGTCGAAACCTGCAAACAACACGCCATTGACCACGCCATGTGCGAGCGCACGGTCACCCTCGAGGTCGGCGCGGTCATCCTGACCCCGGGTTTTGCCGAGTTCGATGCCACGCGCAAGGGTGAATTCGGTTACGGCCGTTATGCCAACGTCGTCACCAGTGTTCAGTTCGAACGGATGCTGTCCGCGGCCGGGCCGTTCGAAGGACACGTCATCCGCCTGTCCGATGGCCGCGAAGCGCGGCGCATCGCCTGGATTCAGTGCGTCGGCTCGCGCGACTCGACCTGCGGCAACGAATATTGCTCGTCCATCTGCTGCATGATGGCCACCAAACAGGCGCTCGTCGCCGGCGAACACATCGAAGGTCTGGACGCGACGATTTTCTACATGGACATCCGCGCTCACGGGAAGGATTTCGACCAGTATTACGAGCGCGCCCGGGCCAGGGACAACATTCATTACGTCAAAAGCATCCCGTCGCGCATCGTCCAGTTGCCCGGCAGCAAAGACCTGCGCGTGGCTTACCTGGATGAAAACGGCCAGCTCGCGCACAGGGAATTCGATCTGATGGTGTTGTCCGTGGGCATGGAACCGCCGCACAGCATGGCCGGAATGGCCGCCAGCCTGGACATCAAACTCAATGAATTTGGTTTCTGCGATACCGATCGGCTCCAGCCGTTGTGCACCTCCAGGCCTGGCGTGTTTGTCGGCGGCACGGCCCAGGAACCCAAGGACATCCCCGAAACCGTCACCCAGGCCAGCGGCGCGGCGTCCCTGGCCATGGAATTGCTCGCCCCGGCGCGGCATTCGCTCATCACCAAGAAGAGCTATCCCACCGAACACGATGTCACCGACGAGGAACCACGTCTGGGCGTGTTCGTCTGCCATTGCGGCATCAACATCGCCGGGGTCGTGGACGTCGAACAGGTGGTCAAACGCATCGAGCACGAGCCGAACGTGGTTTTCGCGACGCACACCATGTTTTCCTGTTCGGACACCAGCCTGTCGAACATCAAGGACATGATCCATCAACACCGGCTCAACCGCATCGTGGTCGCCTCCTGCACGCCGCGCACGCACGAGCCGCTGTTCCGCGAGACTCTGCGCGAAGCGGGCCTGAATCCGTACCTGTTCGAAATGGCCAACATCCGCGACCAGTGTTCCTGGGTCCATTCAACCACGCCGGAATCCGCCACCGAAAAGGCGGTTGAACTCGTGAAGATGTCCATCGCCCGGGCGCGCACCCTCTGGCCGCTCGAAGGCGGCAAGCTCGCGGTGGACCAGACCGGCATCGTCATCGGCGGCGGCCTCAGCGGCATGACCGCCGCGCTGGCGCTCGCCAATCAGGGATTCAACGTCCATCTGCTCGAACGGGCAAACCGGCTGGGCGGCAACCTGCACGAGATTCACCGGACGCTCGAACACGAGAACATCGCCGCCTTCACCAGCAGCCTCATTGACGGAGTTCAAAAACATCCGCGGATCAAAACTTATCTCGAAGCCGACGTCACCGGCGTCAAGGGCCACATTGGCAAATTCCGTGTGGCGCTCGCCCGGGGCGACAAAAATTTGGAAGTTACCGGCGGGGCCATCATTGTGGCCACCGGCGCGCAGGCGGCCCGGACCAGCGAATCTTTATACGGCAAATCCGACCGCGTCCTGACCCAGGTCGAATTGGAAAAGCAATTGCACGAGAAAACCTGGCCCGCGCAGGGACAGAACGTCGTCATGATCCAGTGCGTCGGGTCGCGCAACGAAAAGCATCCCTACTGCAGCCGCATCTGCTGCTCGATGGCCATCAAAAACGCGCTCGCCATCAAGAAGCTGGATCCGGCGGCTAATGTCTATGTGCTTTACCGGGATGTCCGGACTTACGGGTTCAGGGAAATTTACTATCAACAGGCGCGCGAAGCCGGCGTGGTCTTCATCCGTTACGCGCCGGAAGCGCCGCCGCAGGTGAGCGACAATAATGGCCTAATCGTCACGCTCAAAAGTCCCGACCTGTCCGAACCGCTGGTCATAGAGACTGACAACGTTGTGCTCAGCACCGGCGTGGAAGCGGATTTGCAGAATAACAAACAGCTCTCGGACATGCTCAAGGTGCCGCTCAACGCCGACGGTTTTTATGTGGAAGCCCACATGAAACTCCGCCCGGTGGATTTCGCCACCGAAGGCATCTTCCTTTGCGGCTTGGCCCATTCGCCGAAGTTCATGGACGAAAACATCGCCCAGGCGCGCGCCGCCGCCGCCCGGGCTGCCACGGTGTTGTCGAAGACGCAGCTCGATGTCAGCGCCCAGGTCGCGTATGTGAACCAGCAGAAATGCATTTCCTGCATGACCTGCGTCACCGTCTGTCCCTATGGCGCGCCTTACTGCAACAAGGACGGCAAGGGACAGATTGAGGCCGCCAAGTGCATGGGTTGTGGCATTTGCGCCGCCGAATGTCCGGCCTGCGCCATTCAACTGCACCATTTCGAGACCGACCAGTTCGAGGTGATGATCAAGGAATTGCTCGCCGATGAAAACGACGGCAATGGCGCGACCTTACCCCGGCAAGGCATGAAGATAATGGGACTGATTTAAGTCATGAAAACCGAAACCGATTTTGAACAGAAGCAAACCAAGTTAACGAAGATAAGGCTTGGGACTAAAGAGCTCTGGAATCAGTTGTTCTTTGTTTCCTTCGTTTCCTTCTGTGAGATTCTTTAGCCCATGAAATCCGACGCCTTTCAACCCAGGATTGTGGCCTTTTGCTGCCATTACTGCGCCTATGCCTCGGCCGACCTGGCCGGTTCCATGCGCATCCAATATCCGCCCAACGTGCGCATCATCCGCACGCCCTGCACCGGCCGGCTGGAGACCGAATACTTCATGAAAGCGTTTGAGAACGGCGCGGATGGCGTGCTGGTGGCCGGCTGCCTCGAAGGCGGCTGCCATTTTGTGGAAGGCAACCTTTGCGCCAAACGCCGGGTGAATTATACGCGCGACATGCTCGCGGAAATCGGCCTCGAAAAGGAACGCCTCCGCATGGTCAACCTTTCCGCCGCCATGGCGCGGCCCCTGGCGGACAACCTCACTGACATGGTGGAAACGGTCC
>JBEKEJ010000096.1:0-11133 GCA_050013895.1 Verrucomicrobiota bacterium
TGATGTTGCTGGTTCACTGCCCGGCTTTTGCCACGCCAACCCGGCCAGTAGCCGGATCGCGCAGACTATAAATCAGTCGCAGAAACTGGCCAAAACGAAACGAATTGGGGACGAATTGCGGTAATTAAGGGCCGAATTGCGCCCGGGGAGGGGCAAAATTACACGAGAACTGACTGAAATCGGGGCAAGGCGCGCCCTGCGCCGGCACGCCCAACTGCCGGAGCTGTTCACGATAACGCCGGGTCGGCGTCACATCTATATTGGACTCCTCCTTGAGCAGGTGAGAAAACAATAAAATAAACGACGGCGATCGCTGGGAGGATTACTACGCTGTCCGTCGCAAACGAACCCGGCACCAGCGACCAGCGACAATCAGCAAACTGCCGGCTCCAAAAATAATCAATGCCCAAGTGATGGGTTCCGGCACCACGTCCAGTGTTAGCGACCAACTGTTCAGCATGCTCTGACTGGTATCGCCACCGGACAGGTCCGCAATAAACAATACCCAACTTCCTTGCGAATTCATTCCATTGTAACTCTGAAATGCCGTCGAACCTCCCGCCGGATTGTAGGAAATGTTGCTCGGAATTCCACCGCCGCCGTAATTGTCAACATTCACGCTGTTCCCGTCGCTCAACGTCACGTTGTTGAATCCCGCGTCCGTGTAGCCCAATGGATTGCCGCCCGTCACCCCAGGCCGGTTCAGCAGCGTCACCGTGTGGCTGCCAAAAATCAAATACGCAACCAAATCCCCGTTGTTCCCCCCCGAAACGTTCAGTGTCAAGCTCACGTTGTCCCCGGAACTCAGAATGTTCCCCAAGCCGCTGACGTTCAGCGTGCTGGTGATCCCCACCGAACTTCCGTCCGGCACCGTGGTGTTAAGCGTGCCCGATGAAATGGTGGTGACGAGGCTCGCCGACGCACTGGCCAGGCCCAAGGCCAGCCCGCACGCCGCGCCGCCCAGAACAGTGGTTAAATTCATTTTCATTTTATTATCGGTTCAAATGCTGATTCGTTTCTGCGGTCATCAAGGTGCTGCACGCAGCCGATAATAGGCCGAACCGTTGGGCGCTAAAGCATCGGTGACCGTGAACGCCACGCCCGTCGGCGCGGTGATGACGCTGTAGCCCAGGCTGTTGTCAATACTGGCGTTGCCGGAGGTAACGGTGATATCCGCCCAATTATTCATGTCCGTGGACCGCTGCACCGCGTAGTGCAAACCCGGCACGCCATAGAAGGTAATCGTGGCCGTGTTGCCGCTCACCGTGATGGTGGCATTCTGGCCGGTCACCGAGTTGCTGATGGTGATGCTGACCAAGCCCGTCGCCGTGAGGCTGCCGTCGCTGATGATGTATTGGAATGAATCGGCACTGTTGGCGGCGCTGCTCGGATAGACGATGATTGTGCTGTTCCCGCTGCCGCTGATCCCCAGCGAAACCCCGTGGGTGGTCGTAGAATCGCTGGAAACATACGTCACCGTGTCGCCGTTCGCATCCGTGTCATTGGCCAGCAGGTTGCTCACATGGATTTTGATTCCCACGCCGGGCCCGCGGGAATAACTGTCGCCGTTCGCCACCGGCGCAACGTTGGCAATCGTGAACGAACCGCTGTCGCCTTGCGTGAAACTGGTCGCCGTGGCTTTGAGCGTGAAGCTCCCCGCCTGGTCGATGCGCAAACCGCTGCCCGTGATCGTCCCGTCGCCACCGCCGGTGCCAATATTGTAGGCGGTCGTCCCTTGCAGCGTTCCCGTCCCCGTGTTAAGCGCCAGGGTCACCGTCACAGTCCCGCCCAACCCGACCGTCGAATTGTTGCCGTAAACGTCCTGTGTCTTGACCACCGGCTGCCCCGTGAACGCGCTGCCCGCCGTCGCCCCGCTCGGCTGCGTCGTGAACGCCAGCACCGTCGCCGTCGTCGCATTGACCGTGAACGTGCTTGAATTCGTCCCCGTCAGCGAACCATCGCTGGCGGTAAGCGTATTCGCGCTGCCCGCCGTCGTGGGTTTGATGACGCTGAACGTCGCCACGCCGCTGGAGGCATTCACCGACAGCGTGCTGCCCGTGAAAGCGGTCGTGCTGCTGCTGATCGTCACGCTGCTGCCGTCGCTGGTCACCGTGTTGCCGTAGGAGTCCTGCACAATCACCGTCACCGCCGGGCTGATCGCCGAGCCCGCCGTTGTCGTGCCCGGTTGCACCCCAAACGCCAGCTTGCTGACCGTGCCGAAAGCATTCACCACTTGCGACACGGCGCTGGAAATGCTGCCGCCATAGCTGCCGCCGCCGCCGTATGCCGCCGTGATGCTGTGCGTGCCAACCGAGAGCGCGCTGGTGGTGAGGGTTGCCACTCCGTTTGTATTCAAAGTCCCCGTGCCAAGAGTATTGGTTCCATTATCGTAGAAAGTAACCGTTCCATTGGTTGGCGTGCCACCGCCCAGCAGATTTGTCAACCCCGCGGTGAAAGTCACTGACTGGCCATTGGCCGATGGATTTGACGAAGAGGTGAGGATATTGGTGGTGGGAATGCCACCAACGAGACTGAGGTTGTCAAAATCCATGTGAACAACCGTCGCCCCTAGACTATTTTTCAACTCAACCCACACGTGTGAACCAGCCGAAATAGTATAATTAAACGTCCAAGTTGACATGACTCCATAGGTTAGAGCCGGTGTCGAGGAACTGGACGGTGTGACTGCTGTCAATCCTGATCCACCTGTTCCAAAACTGCTTCCCGTTGCTAATACAACGGTTGGGTTACCCTGATTAGCACCAAACTTATCATTACCCACCAAAAGTGTCAGTTGGTAATTGCCAGACTGTGAAACACTCCCTAAATCTTGATATAACATTACGGCTGATCCAGCGTCGTTAATGAGGTAACCTACATTATTGCCAACATATCCGGTCAAGTTGGCTGGAGCAGTGGTGGGACTCCATGCCCCGTAAGAATTATTGCCAGCTGAATAAGCCGTCCAGCCATATGGGGCAAAGGAAGAATAGAAGGGAAGCTCACTGCCAGCAGTGTAAGGGTTACCAGAGCCATTAAGTTCAAAGCCGGGGTTGGTGATCGTGATAGTATTAGGCCCGCCGACCGTCTGCGACAACGAAGATGAGGTGCTGACAAAAGTGCCGTCACCGCCATAAACGGCGATGATGAAATGAGGCGAATTGGTGACAGCAAGCGAGGCGGTGCTGAAGTTTGCCACGCCCGAACTGTTCAGTGTGTTCGTGGCCAGGCTGTTGGCGCCATCCTTGAAAATAACCGTTCCTGTGGGCGTGCCGCCTGTCCCAGTAACCGTGGCTGTAAAGGTCACCGCGCCGCCAGAAAGCGACGGATTCTGAGAAGAGGCGAGTGTCGTGGTGTTGTTGGCAGCTTTGAAAGATGCAATGACGGACCCATAGCCAATAGCTCCACTCGTGGTAAAAGTAGCAGAAATGGAACTTCCGCTGCCAACGATGTCATGAGCGCAGGCGCCACCAGCGCCGCCTCCCGCACCTGTCAAAGTTGCCGAATAATCCAATGTGAATGGGGCACTAGCGCCATTAGGAGGAGTCTTGCCTGCACAAGTGGCAATTACAATGTCACCCGCGGACGGCATAATGCTGGGCGATACCATTGACGATGAAGTTTGATTGGAAATATGGGCATGGGCATTGAGAGGGCTGGAAGGATCAACACCGGCGATTTCATAAACGCAAAACCTGAGAGTAGTCGGCCCGGTTACACCAACCGTCGTATTGCCGCCTTTAATGTTTTTCGCGTAGTAGATGTGCGAACCATTGTAACCGCTATTGTCAAATCCATTTTCCCACTCACCAGTGCTGACATAGGTATTGGCTCCTCCGCTGGAGTTGTCAGTAATGGTTGGGCTTGGCTCAGTCGTGGCGTCATACCAAATAGCTACCACCAACATATTACCAGCATGTGTGGATGAAAGAGTGGCAGTGGCAGAGCTTCCACCGCCACTGGAAGCGCCCACGGCTTGAACAACAGTAATGGCGGCTTGCGCCTGCGGCATGGCCAGAAAAAGTCCGGCCAAAAACGCAATCAGTGTTATGGGCGCAAACCTTTTCATTATTGTTGTTGATTGGGGAAATCACTCTCCGAATTCGAGTTTGCCGTATTTTACTGGGTTATGGTTCTGTCGTGTTTCACTGCCGATCGCCCGGCGCGGTCTGTTCAGGCTCTTAACTGCGCCCCAAACCCTCAAACGCCAATTTAACTCACCTGAAGCACCGACTGCCGAAGCTCCATCTGTTTCAAACCGCGCAACCGCGCCGCATCACGCCCGAGCACGCCACTTCGTGAGCGACGCCAGCCAAACCAAGCCCATTCCCAAGAGACCGAGTGTCATGACACCGGGTTCTGGAACCAAGACCTCGTCGCTGGTGAAACTGTAGGTGTAACCGCTGGTGGTCGCATTGGGATCATTGTAACTCGAGTAACCTGGCTGGTTGGCGGTGGGCGTGTAGTTAAACAAACCGTAGGCACTGCCATTAAATTGCTCGATGAATGATACTGTGTTGGCTTGGAACGCCGTCGGCATCCCAGTGTCCGCCAGCTTGGAGGGACCGTCATCCTGGGCCGAATAGACATAGACGTATCCCACCCCATAATCCTCGAATCGCAGAACATCGGAGAGAACCGTAGGATTCGCAGCCTCATAAATGAGCACATCTCCTACGATCAATTGGTTGGCGCCGTTGTTCGATAGCGCGTATGCCAGTGTATCATGGCCGCCAACGTAACCGTCGGCCACCACCCCCACGCTCATGGGTGCACCATTGCCGGGTCCTGTCTGTGTGCCGGCTGGGTCGTTCTCGCCGAGGTTCTCTGTGTAGGTTACGGCCTTGGCCGAAGCGCAACCCAGCAGGAGGGCGCCTCCGAGAATGCCGACTTGCAGTGACAATTTGGATATCTGGTTCATATGTTGCCTTTCCCCCGCCTGATGGCGGAAATTCTAAACAAACCCATCCCCAGCAGCGCCAATCCCATCAACTGGACGGGCGAGGGTTCGGGCACTACGCCGCTCACAAAAGTATAGGTGATCGTTGCGTTGTCCATAAAGCCAGGCTGGGCGTTAGGGCCATTGGGACCGGTAGGCGTATAGACCACAACCCCGTTGGCATCTTCGGTCGCAGTTGCAGATACTTGGGCAGAAAGGACCGGGCCCGTAACGAAGGCCGGAAGTGACGCCATGTCTGCCAGGTCGCCGTCATTATCCAATGATATGAAATAGATGTAGCTCGGGCTATTCGGCGCGAAAACGACCACGTCTGAAAGTTGAGTGTGAGCGGGGTCGTCGTAGATCCAGAGCACCCCCTCCACCGGAACGTAACTGCTTAAGGGATAGACCGTGGAAAAGCTATACGTCAGCACAGTGGCGCTGGGATAGAAAAAGGTCTGTGTGGCCAAGCCTCCACTGACAATCAAGCCATTATTGCTTGAGAAATTCCCGTTTTCGCCCATCGTCGCGTTAATGTAAACCTGTGCCCGTCCGACACTGACGCCCATAACGAGAACCGCTGCGGACAGGATTGCCAATGCACTATTGGATAAGTGTTTTATCATAACTTTTTTCCTCGCTGAATTGTGTGTTCAAGCCGCTTATATGTTCATAATTTACAACACACTTAGGACGGCATTTCTCTGCCGAACACATCCCCCCCAAAGCATTCCTGCATTCCTGCGCTTTTCCCTGCAAAGCGATTTTGAGGCACAGCCTTCTCCATGTCAAGCATTTTTTTCACTTTTTGGACGGGCAGCCCTTGTCGGGCCGTGTCACATTAACTTATTCAATCTGTGGGCTTTGCAGTTAATTCTGGGATTCAAAAACCGTTTACGCCTTTGATTTTCCCTGTGTATTTTCATCAAAAGTCAAGTTTTCCCGTTCTCGCGAGGATTGATGCCGGTTTGATTCTGTTTCAGCTTTCGCACCATGAATGATGCAGAACCGAAACAGCAGCTTAAACTTGGAAAGCGCAGTTTAACCGCGGACCTGCCGCGACGGGCGGGAGCACGGCGGGTGGACCCGGATGGACATTTTATGCAGAGTTTTATACACGGTTCCGGGTTCTTCCGGAACGGTCCGGTCAGGTGAAATGGAAAAAGCCAGAGCACCCAGACTCGGCTCTGGCTTTTGTTTCAAGGCCGATTAAAATCGGCGCCGCCGGGCGATCAGGCAGACCAGTCCACCCAGTCCGCACAAAGCGGTCGTGGCGGGCTCCGGCACTCGAGTCGCCGATACCACAAAATTGTCCACCCGATCCGTGCCGCTGGTGCCCACGGCACCGCCGTTTGCTGACACCGTGCTGTTATCCACGAGACGGAAGAAAACGGTGGACTGATTGTTGAGTGCCGAGATGGCGCTCAGATTATCGTTGAACGTGTAGGCGCTGTTATACGTTGTGGCATTCCACGGCGTATTGGGCGACGCGTTGGCCAGAACCGTGTATGTGGTGAAATTGAAAAAGTTCACCCCGTCAGTACTGTAGGCCAAATTGTATCCCCCCGGCCCGGTGTTGCTGCTGGTTTGATCGAAGGAGAGCGTGATGCCGGAATAACCCAGCGTGCTTACCTTGAACTGGTAATAGTCACCGACGGCCCAAAGGGTCGAACTGAAGGAATTGGAGGAGCCATTTCCATCCGGGCTGCTGTAGACCGCCGCCCCGGCATGAAAACCGGAGGCGCTGCCACTGCCGATCTCCGGGCCGAATGGGCCTGCCGTGGCAGGCTGGCTTGATTGAAAAGTCCAATCGCCGAGGATATCTGCCCTGGCGATCACAAGTGAAACCGCTGCGAAAGCAGCGGTGAGCAGGATGATTTTTTTCATAGGATTTTGCTGGTTTAAAAGTTAGTTGGCCTTGGGTGAACGAATCATTTGCGGAAACGGTTGATCCCAACAAGAATTCCCAGACCGCCCATCAGCAAAGCCACCGTGCCAGGTTCAGGAACATCGCTGATGATGTTATACTGAATCTGCGGTTGCACGCCGGTTGCATCGGACCCGGGCATGCCCGGACCCGCAAAATAGGTGGCGCCATTAGTCCCTTCCGGACCGATTTCAGGGATCACTACCGGATTAATAAACTGAGTGGGCAGTCCCACGTCTGCCGGAGAGTCCGCCGGGTCAGTTCGAGAAACGTCCGAATAAAAGATGGCGTAGGTTTGCAAATTCGCGCCTGCCACGGTCCAGAACCGGACAATGTCGGATAATCCGTTGGTTGGCGATGCCCCCTCAGTGAGCAAGACATCTCCGTTGACGGCCGCAAATGGCAGGGAATAAACCAACACGGGAGATGTTGTGATCCCCCCCGAGGGATCGGGGGACAACGCACTCGGCAACGGGGTGCCGTTGTAAGTCCCATTGCCAAATTCATCAAATGTGAAAATGGGGATGGCTTGAGCAAACAGCGAAGTTGCTGTAATCGCATACGCGCAGCCGAGGGCCAGCAAGGTTTTGGTTAAACGTTTCATGGTGTGATTTCCTTTCTCTTTCTTTGGTTGCTTTTTTGTTTGAGTTCGCACCGTCGGGCATTGTCAGCTTCCCGGGAGGACATCTGCCCAATGGGTTTAAGGCATGCCCTTCCGATTGATTGTGGCGAAAGCCAACCTCCTTGAAACGCAACCGTACGTTGGCCATACGCCACCGCTTTTCGGTGCTTACCCCCAACTCAACGTCGCTGGCGGAGCAAAGTCAAGCAAAAGTTATTCACAGGGTTAAAACCCGGAATCATTGGCCAGGACAGTTGAGCAGCGTTGGCGATGACTTTGGCAACGATTTTACCATCATGGTCTGCCGGTTGGGGCTGAGAAGCCCCGCCACTGGCTCTGGAAAGAAGCTGGGAGAGAGAAATGCGGGTTGAAAGGTGATTCAGGCTGGAAGGAAAAATGGCAACGCAGCGGACCAGTCGGTCCGATGCGATGGCGGCTTGAGGCCGACGGGAAGTGCCGGCTTCGGCCTGCCGGTCGTGCCGTCAAGACCGGCGGCCACCAAGGGATCAAATCGTTGCAGGGTGTGTCTTGGAGATTTCCTTGGGTTTTTCTTCGGGAACCGGAGTCTTCCGCCCCTCAAAATGCACCGGCAGTTGGTTCTGCCTTTCCCAGGCCGCAATCGCCTTGGCCCAACCCTCGGCCAGCAGGTCGCTCATGATGTTGAAGTCTTTTACGACGAATGTGCCGGCGCTGGCAGGTGAGGTTTCGCCGTCGTCCCTCAGGCGGGACACGCCCAACTCGATGAAACAGTCGCGATGGCCGGGTACCTTGCGCCGGTAAAGACAGAGCTCGTTTCCGTTGAGGGGCGTGATGTGCCACGTCCGGTCGCCGTCGTCCAGCCGGATGCGCACGCTGTCATAGCCGAGTTTGCGGGCGACGAACACCGTATCTTCGCAGAGGCCGCCGATGGTTTGGCCCCGGGCGCCTTCCATGGCGAGCCAACGGGTCTGGGCAAGAGCATACTGGATCTCGGCGCGCCCGTGCAGGGAACTGCCCAGCACGCGCCCGACGGCAAACCATTCACTGCTGAAGTTAAACCGGCCCGCCGCCAGCAGCACCGCCAAAGCGCCGCCGCCCAAAACCAGCGGCAGATACTGGCCACGCCACCAGAAGGCGATGAAGCCAAGTCCGAGAAAAAATGCCGTGAAGGCATAAAGGCCCAACACCACGTTCCGCTGCGACAGACCGCTCTCCATTAAACGGTGATGGATGTGCCGGCGGTCGGCGCGGAACAGGGGCAGGCCGCGAAGACCGCGGCGTACGATGGCCAGCGAAGTGTCCAAAATCGGCAGGGCCAGCACAAACAACGGGGCAATCAACGCCGCCACCACCGTGCCCTTGTGGGAACTGGTAATGGTGAGGAGTCCAATCAGGCATCCCAGGAAATACGCGCCGCCATCGCCCATGTATATTTTGGCCGGCGGGAAGTTGAACCGCAGGAAGGCAGCCAAGGCCCCGGTCATGCCCGCGGCCACGAACGACACGCAGCCGGTGGTGCCGCCCATCACCGACATCAGCAGCATCAACATCAGGGATATGCCGCCCGCCAGACCGTCCACGCCGTCAATCAGGTTGATCAGATTGGTCATGGCCACGAGCCAGAAGACGGTGACCGGCCACGACCAGAATCCCAGATCAATGATGTGATCCGTAAGGGGGATCTTAAAGTGGTTGATGCTGATTCCGAGAAAATAGGCGACGGTGGCGATTATCAACTGGCCGTAAAATTTTCGTCTGGCCCCCAGGGCGCGCAGGTCATCCCACAGACCCAATCCGAACATGGCGAGCGCCGCGCCGATGATGCCTGTGCTTCCCAAGGTCAAGGGACAGCCCAAAACCGTCAAAGACAGGATGAACACGGAGACAAAGCCGGCGGCCAGACCGATGCCGCCCAGGCGCGAAACCGAGGCCTGCTTCGCATGGTGAAATTCGTCCCGGCTCCCTGTGGGCTTGCAATGACGCTGCAACCGTAGTGTCAGCAAAATAACACCAAAGCTGATACCGAACCCCAACAACCCGCAAATTAAGAGCTGACCGAACATAATTTCAGCGCTTTCCTGCTGAATGCCCCCGCTTCCCCAATACGAAAAGACATATTAATATATGGAAACCGTGGGGTAAGTCAAGAAATATTACTTGACAAGAATGCCCGTATTAGCAATAATAGCCTATCCGGATGGACACATTTTGCAATTTCGCACGGGACAAAGTGTGAATGTGAAAGGCAACTCGATATGAAGACTTGGAACAGGAAGGCTTTGGGCATCGCTATTTTGTCTGCCATTGCGGTGGCGGCACAGGGTGATGTAGTGCTATACGACAACTCGGAAACTCAGATCGGTGATGTGCTGAACTTTCCCAACGCCCAGGAGATTGGCGACCAGATTTATCTGGCCAATTATGCGGCGGACCCGTATCTGACCGGTTTCTCCTTCGAGTATTACAGCCCCAATCTGTCCTTTTCGGGCACGGTCACGGCCGATGTGCGTTTCTATTTGAATAACGGCACGCTGTTCAACGGTTACGCTTCGCCCAGCAATCTTTTCTACCACACCGGGCCGTTTCCTATTCCAACTCCGCTGTCGGTTTACCCGGGTACCAATTCAGCGGTGCTGACTTTTTCCCAGGCGGATCTTTATGCTGACGCGGCCCAGAACCTGAATCCGTCCATGCAGATGCCGTCCAATTTCACGGTTTCCGTCACCATCCAGGGATTGTCCGGGTCCGACTCGGTGGGATTGAATAATTTTGAACCGCCGGCCGTCGGAAGCAATCACGGCGACTACTGGTACAACAATGGAGGCAGTTGGGAATTGCTGACCTTTGGTAACAGTGAGCCGTACGCGTTCGGCATGCAGTTCACCGCCACAACCCAACCCGTGCCGGAGCCGGCCACCCTGTGTATGACCCTCGCCGGAGCCGCGTTGCTCGTCGGATTCGCCAGACGGCGCCGCCAGTAAAACCCGAACTCCGAAGTTGATGGGGAGCGCACCCGCCCCGGGTGCGGTTTTCCGCGCCCGCGCGGAAAACATCGGACGCATGGAAATTGCCAGAACTCCTGTGTCCGCCACGCGCGCAAGAGGCTGGACGCGAGGCGCGTCCAGCCACACGCGATCCGCCTGCGTTTCGCTTCGACGCGACCGCGCCGAAGCCGGAGGCGAAGGCGGGGGCGGGTGTGCTCCCCAACTTCGGAATTCGGGGTAAATTTCCCTTTCAAATTCCGGCATTCTCACTGCGTCGCCAGCCGGTAGAAAGAATTTCCATTGGTGGCGGACAGAGGGAGCACGAAGAACCCGTTGGTGAGCGAAGGCGTGTTGGTAACCGTGTTCCATTGCACCGGCGCGGCGAGGCCGAACGTCTGCTGCAAAACATAACTCCCGCCGTTGTTCGTCCAGGAGAGTGAAATCTGCCGGTTACTCTCGTTGACAAGGCTCGATTGCAACTCGGGAACAATCACCACGGGATTCCATGCCGAGAATTCGGAGGTGTTGTTGGCCGGATCGGTGGCGGTCGCGGTCACCACCCAGCCCGCCGGGACGGAGACCGGCAGCACCACCGTGAAGTTGGATGAGCACGCCGTGCCCAGGGTCAGGTTCGTCTGGCCCAGAAAAACCCGGCCTTCGCCATAGCCGAGCGCGTTGGTGG
>JBEKEJ010000097.1:0-11095 GCA_050013895.1 Verrucomicrobiota bacterium
TCTCCAGCCTCGCGGGCGAGGTCGCGGCGCGGAAGAGCGCGGCGGCGCGCATCGCCGACCGCATTTTGAACGAGAGCCTGGTCACGACCAACTGGACGGGCAGCGGGCAGAACGGCACGGTCTCGGAAGGCGCGCTGGATTTTAACTGGACGCTGACGGCCCAGAACTGGCCACAGGGCCCGGCGCAGACGCTGACGCCCCAGAGCTGGCCGCAGCTTCCGATGCAGATGCTGACGGTGGAAGTGAAATTCCCCGCGCAGGGCAGGGATTATTCGGTGACTTTGAGCACGCTGGCCAATTTCCCGAACCAGGCGGCAACGACAACCATGAGCATGAGATAGTGAAGATAGTGAAAATTGAATTAAACAAATTGCACGCGTTCACGCTGATCGAAATGGTTCTGGCCATCGGCGTCGCCGCCATGGTGCTGATCGCCGTCAACACCGCGCTGTTCGCCTCGTTGAGGCTGCGCGACGCGACGACAGACATGGTGAACGCCGCGACGCCGTTGGACCAGGCGGCATCGTTCATCCGCCGCGATTTGGAATGTGTCGTGACGCCGACCAACGGCACGACCAAGGTCTTGTCCGGCGATTTCAGGGTCGGCAATGTGAACAGCACCGGCGTGGCCGAACCGGTGGCGATTGAAATGTTCACTGCGACCGGGGCGTTGAGCGCCAACGCGCCGTGGGCCGACATCCAGCGCGTCACCTACGAATTGAAGCAACCGACCGACCGCACCGCCGCCGGCAAAGACCTGGTCCGCAGTGTGGTGCGGAATCTTTTAACCTTCACGACGCCGGACGTGCAGGACCAGCTCATGTTGAGTGGCGTGGCGAGCATCAAATTCTCCTGCTTCGACGGCGCCCAATGGCAGGACACTTGGGACACCACCGGCGTCACCTCGACATACACAAATTTGCCGCTCGCCGTCCGCGTGGACATTCAAATGGCCGGAAACACCGCCGCGAACGCGCAGCCGATTGAAATGGTCGTGCCGATTGATGTGCAGTCGCGTACGAATGTGATCCTGAACGCGGCCACCGGGAGTTGAAATGAAAATTCAACGGGAACATCGAACCTTGAACATCGAACATCGAACGCCGAACGCCGGGTTGCGTTTCGGTTGCTTCGAGGTTCGGCGTTCGAGGTTCGGCGTTCGATGTTCCCGTCCTCAGCGCGGCTCGGTGCTCATCATTGTGCTCTGGGTGTCCATCGGGCTGGTCAGCATCGCGTTGTATTTTGCCAATTCGATGACGTATGAACTGCGCGCGTCGGACAACCGTGTCAGCGGCCTCGCGGCCGACCAGGCCATCGAGGGCGCGGCGCGCTACGTCCGTTGCGTGCTCCAGAATTTCGCGACCAACGGCGCGGTGCCGGCCACCAACCAGTTTGCCTGCGAAGACGTGCCGATCGGCGACGCGCGCTTCTGGCTCATTGGCCGCGACACGACCGGCGAAAGTTCCACCGAGCCGGCGTTCGGCTTGATTGCCGAAGACTCGAAATTGAATTTGAACACCGCCAACACAAACGTGCTTTCGTATCTGCCGGACATGACGGTGGATTTCGCGCAAGCCATCATGGACTGGCGCGGCACAAACGGTGTCGTGTCGCTGGATTACGCGACGCTTGGCTACTATCCGAAATACGCGCCGTTCGAGAGCGTGGATGAACTGCGGCTGGTGTATGGCGCGACGGTGGATCAGCTCGCCGGCGACGACATCAACCGCAACGGCGTGCTCGACGCGAATGAAACGGATTCGACCGGCACGGGCCAGTTGAATTCCGGCCTGTTTGAATACACGACGGTCTGGACGCGCGAACCGAATTTCCACTCCGACGGCACGTCGCTGACGAACGTGAACACGCTCCGGAACCGAAGCGATTGGCAGAATTTCCTGCAGAACGAAGGCGTCGGCAATGCCGCCACGATTGCCGGAAGCCTTTATAACAGCATCGCCGGCACAGGCGGGGTGGGGCCGAACCCGTGCAGAAATATTTTGGATCTGGCCCTCCGCTGCCAGCGATATGGCATGAGCGAGGCCGATTTCGCGAAGATGTACAATGATGCCACGACCACCAACGTCACTTACTTCCGCGGTCGCGTGAACGTCAACACCGCCAGTGTCGACGTGCTGACGGCCCTCTTCATGGGTATCAACAACAGCATCAGCGAGGAGACCGCCATGGGCGCGGCGCAGTCACTTATCACTTACCGCGAGCAGAATCCGGGCAGCCTTAATTCCATCTGGTGGCTGATTGATGCGCTGGGCAACAACCATCCGGTGATCACGGCGCTGGCGGGCAGCACGGCCAACAGCGGCGGCGGTTTCGTTACCACGAAATGTTTCCAATTCACCGCCGACATCGCGGCGGTCGGGCCGTTTGGGCGCGGTTACCGGCGCGTGAAATTCATTTTCGACACCAGCGAAGGCACGCCCATCATCCTTTATCGCCAGGACCTGAGCCGGCTCGGCTGGGCGCTGGGCGATACAGTGCGGCAGACCCTGCTGGCGGACAACACATCGCCATGAACAACATTTTGAAAATCAATTTTCGGAAACGCAAACGGCTGGCGTGCGTGCTCGGTTTGGCGCTCGACGGCAGCCGCCTCGACGGCGTCGTGTTGCGACGCGCGAACGGCTCGTTGCAATTGCAGCAAAGCTTTTCCGCCTTGCTCACACTCGACCCGCTGACCGCCGCGCCGGAACTCGTCGGGCGCGAAATCCGCAACCAGCTCGACGCCGCCGGCGTGCGCGAGCGCCACTGCGTCTTCGGCGTGCCGCTGAAATGGGTGCTCATGGCGCACACGGAACTGCCGCCACTGCCGGAGTCTGACGCGGCGAGCCTGTTGCAGATGGAAGCCGAGCGCGGTTTTCCCACCGACGTGGCGACGCTGCAACTGGCCAGTTCGCGCTGCCCGCTGACGGCGGACCGAAAGCACGTTCTGCTCGCGGCCATTCCCGGCGCGCATATCGCGACGCTGGATAAAGTTTTGGCGGCGGCGAAATTGAAGCCGGTCAGTTTCGCGCTCGGACTGGCGGCGCTGCAACCGCCGGGAGCGGAAGGCTCCAACGGCGTGCTCGCGCTGGCCATCGGCGAAACCACGGTGTCGCTGCAAATCACCTGCGGCGGCGGCGTGGCGGCTCTGCGCGCCCTCGAAGGCGCGATTGAAAATCCCACCGGCCGGCCGGCGCTGCTGCCTGACCTCGTCGCGCGCGAATCGCGCATCACCCTCGGCCAGTTGCCCGCCGAGTTGCGCGCCACCGTTAAGCGCATCCGCATTTTCGGTCCGCGCGAACTCGCCCAGCAGCTCGCCGACGAAATGGAACTGCGCTTCGAGCCGATGGGCTTGAGCGTGGAGGTCGTCGCGGCCTACCCGCCGGATGAATTTGGCGTCCACATTCCGCAGGCCGCTTCGGTGTCGGCGGCGTTCAGCCTCGCGGCGCGCCCGCTGGTGGAGCAGCCGCCGGCTTTTGAGTTTTTGCCGCCCAAGCCGACGATCATCGAACAGTTCGCGGCGAAGTACTCGTCCGGCCGCTTGCGGACGGTTGGCGCGGCGGCGGCGGGCATCGTGCTGATTGTCGGCGGGATGTTTTTCATCCAGCAAATCCAGCTTTGGCGGCTGCGCTCCCAGTGGAAGGGCATGTCGGCAAAGGTGACCGAATTACAGGGCCTGCAGAGCCAAGTCCAGCAATTCCAGCCATGGTTCGACCCCACGTTCCGCGACCTGGCGATCTTGCGGCTATTGTCGCTGGCTTTTCCCGAAGACAACGTGGTAACGGCCAGGACCATCGCCATCCAGGAGGGCAATGTAGTGAGCTGCTCCGGCAACGCGCGCGACAACGCTTCGTTGCTGGCGACGCTGGGGAAATTGAGCGCAACGGGCGGCGTGAGCAATTTGAAGGTGGACCTGATTCACGGCAAAGCGCCGATGCAGTTCACGTTCAACTTCCAATACGGAAACGGAGGGACACAGTGAAAATTGAAAATCGCCAGCAGTTTTTGATCGTGCTGACCGCCGTGGCGGCGGCGCTGCTTATCGGCAACAGCTTGATTTACGAGCCGATGGCGAAATGGTGGTCGGCGCGTTCGGCGCAAATCACCACGCTGCGGAGCCGGGTTAAGGACGGGAAAATGATGATCCAGCGCGAGGCCGCCATCCGCAGCCGGTGGAGCGACATGCGGGCGAACGCATTGCCGGCCGACACGTCGCTGGCCGCGCAGCAGGTGATCAAGGCGTTTGACAACTGGTCGCGCGCCAGCGGCGCCGAAGTGACGAGCATCATGCCGCAATGGAAATATGACTCGACGAATTACATGACCTATAACTGCCACGTGCAGGCCTCCGGCACGCTGGGCACGTTGAGCCAGTTCCTGTACCAGATTGAAAAGGGCCCCATGGCGCTGAAGCTCGACTCGATGGAGTTGAGCGCGCACAGTGACAACGGCCAGCAACTCATGCTCGACCTGCAAATCAGCGGGCTGGCGCTCCTGCAAAACGATAGGAAATGACGAGGATGCAAATGAAGGAACATTCAACATTCAACATTCAACGCCCAACGTCGAACGGCGCGCAGGCGGCCCGCCCGCAGGCAGTTGGAGGTCAGACTCCAGCCTGTTTCCCGGACAAGCTGAAGTTTGAACTCCAACGCGCGCGCGTTTATTGGATGTCGGGCGTTTCCCGATTCCGTCTTTGCGGCGGTGTTCTGCTGATGACATTGGCGGGTTGCCTGTTTGCTTCCGCACAATCGAACGGCGTGCCGGGCCCGATGGACTATTCGGCCTTCAGCCGGTTCATCACCGAACGGAACATTTTCGACCCGAACCGCTTTGCGCGCAATTCAGCGTCAGCGCGACAGACATATACGCGGCAGCCACGGTCGGTGCCGACGTTCACACTGGTCGGCACGATGAGCTACGAAAAGGGCTTGTTCGCGTTTTTCGACGGGAATGAATCCAGTTTGCGGAGGGTGCTTTATCCCTCCGACACCAACAGCATTGCCGGCTTCACGCTGGCGGACATCACGCTGGCCGGCGTCACCTTGCAGACCGCCGACGGGAAGCAGACCGTGCCAATGAAAATCGGCGAGGCGATGCGGCAGGAAGGCACCAGTTGGCAATTGGCCGGACAAGGCGGAAACTACGGCGGCACAAGCGCCGGGGAAAGCGCGGCTTCCGTGGCAGCGGACAGCTCCAGCACAGAAACCAGCGCCGCGTCCAGTTCCACCCTTGAAGGAAGCGACGTTTTAAAAAGACTCATGCAACAAAGAGAAAAGGAATTAAAATGAAAACCACAATCCCAATCATCCTTACGACGGTTTGCCTTTCCGGACTGCTCCTCTCGGCGGCCGCGCAACCGACGACCAGTGGAACAGCGGACCAGAACGGCGCCGCCGCGACCCCGAACCAGTCCGTGTCGCCGGCCGGTGGAGCGGACCTGAACAACACCAACGCGCCGGAGGCGGGCGCGCCGCGGCCGGAGGCGACACCGGGTCAGACCCCGCAAGGCCAGGGCGCGATAACCGGACAGGAAACCGCGCCCGCCCAGTCAACCGAAGCCGCCCCGGTGGAAAACCAGCCCGTTGAGTCAGCGGTCATTGCGCCGAGGGAAGGAGCGCCGCAAGTCGTGCCATCCGCCTTCCTGCCGCCCGCGCAGCCGACGGGCACGAATCACAACGATTTGAACATGAATTTCGTCAACGCCCCGCTGGACCAGGTGCTGACTTACTTGAGCGATGCCGCGGGTTTCATCGTTGTGCTGGAAACGCGCCTCAACGGCACTGTGACGATCAAGGGCACCCACTTGACCCAGGACGAGGCGATAAATTTGTTGAACAGCGAGTTGAACCGGAATAATTACGCCGCCATTCGCGACGGGCGGACGCTGACGATTGTGAACAAAAACGACGCCAAGACGAGCCGCATCCCGGTCAAGACCGGCAATGATCCGGACAACATTCCGAACAACGACGAGATTGCGACATGGATCATTCCCATTCGGTTTGTGGAGGCGCGGCAACTGGCCTCGGATTTGTCGTTGTTTGTTTCACCGCAGGCGACGGTTGTCGCCAACGAGGCCGGCAATTCGATTGTGGTCACCGACACGCAGGCCAACATCCGGCATCTGGCCCAAATCATCCAGGCGGTGGACGGCAGCGCCGAATCGGAGACGGTAATCCGCGTGTTTCCGCTGAAATACGCCAGCCCGATTGATGTGGCCAGTGAGTTGAGCAGCGTTTTCCCGAGTTCCTCCTCCGGAAGCCAGGCGCCCTTCCAGTTCGGCGGTCGCGGCGGCGGCTTTGGCGGTCGCGGCGGCGGCTTTGGCGGTCGCGGCGGCGGCAACCCATTCGCGGCTCTTTTTGGCGGGGGTGCGAATGCGAATAACACCACCCAGCAGCGCATTCAAAAAGCCACGCAGGTCACGGCGGTGGCCGACCCGCGCATCCAGGCGGTCATCGTGACCGCGCCGAAGGATCTGATGAACCAAATCGCGGACATGATGGCGGAATTGGACGTGGCTTCGGACCGTGACCAGCAAGTTGCCACCATCCAGTTGCAAAATGGCGATCCGCAGCAGGTGGCGCAGGTGCTGCAAAGCATGTTCGGCAACGGAAACGTGTCGCGCGGCGGCATGGGTTCGTCTCAAAACAGCCTGCTCATGCAGCGCGCCGCGAACGCCACAACCACCATGGGCCAGACCACTACCTCCCAAGGCATCGGCGGCACCGGTTACGGCGGCGGCGGCGGCAGCGGACGTATGTACTAAAAATACGAGAAATCTCCGATGTAAAGGCAAACTATGAAAACCAACTGTTTCCAAAAATATCTCGGCGGCGTCCTGATCTTTCTTTTGTGCGCCGTGTTTGAACTCTACGCGGGTGGCGGCGTTGGCGGCGGCGGTCGCGGCGGCGGCGGCGGCGGCGGATTCACTGGCTTTGGCGGCGGTGGCGGTGGCGCCGCAGGCGTCGCCGCTCGGGGCATTGCCGGCAGTGCCGGCAGTGGCCAATACAACGTCAACGGCTCGGTGGGCAGCGCGAGCATTCAGGTGGACCCGAACACGCACAACCTCGTCGTCGTCGCCGACAAGGTAACCATGGAGCAAATCCGCCAGGTGATCAGCAGCCTCGACTCGCCCGAACCGCAGGTGCTCATCAAGGTCGCCTTCGTTGAAGTGGACGACAACCACGCACTCGACCTCGGTGTCCAAGGCAATTATACCGGCTTCGACAAGCACTTTTCGCAACTGACCGGGTATCTGACAAATTTCACGACCATAATTCAATCCAATGGCGTAGCGGCCCTGGTGCCGTCAAGTTTTTCTCCCATCAACCAGAGTTACACGTTGAACAACAACTTTGGTTTGCCCCAGTCGCTCACGGGAGCGGCCGGGAATGGCGGGATGTATCAAATCATGGGCAGCGATTTCACGGCGACGCTTCAGGCCATCGCCACCGCCGGCAAGGCGCAGGTGCTGTCGCGCCCATCCATCCTGGCGCGAGACGGACAGATGGCGGAGATTGTCGTGGGTCAGAGCATCTATCTGCCCAGCAGCGTCAGCCTGGCCTCTGTCGGCAGCGGCCTTACCACCGCTACCGTTCCGACCATCAACGGAAGCTACCAGAACGTCGGCATCCAATTGGACGTCACGCCGTTCATCGGGGCGAACGGTCTGGTGCAGATGATTCTCGTGCCGCAAATCACTTCAATTGACACCTCGACGCCCGGCCAGGTCATTCAAGGGGGCAGCGTCCTCTCGTCCGCCGTGTTTGCGCCCAATCTCAACAAGCGCTCCGCCAACACCGTGGTCGTGACCCCCGACGGCCAGCCCGTTGCCATCGGCGGTCTCATCTCCAACGACAAGTCCACCAGCGAAAGCAAAATCCCGCTGCTGGGCGATATTCCAGTGCTCGGCAATCTTTTCAAGTTCAGCAGCCATTCGAACCAGAAGAACGAGTTGCTGATTTTCCTCACGCCGCACATCGTGCAGATGCCGTCGCAGCTCGCCGCGTTGACCGGAAGGGAGACCGCCCAGGCGCCGCTTCTTACCAATTCGATTCCGGAGCAGGAGCTGGATCGTTTCCTGGAACGCCTGCCGGTGAAGAAGAATTAACGGGCTACGTGTAATTTCCCGCCAACCGGCGCTTAACTGAACGCGCAGATGCAACCCCGACGAAACAGCACATTGATTTACGGCCTGCTGCTCGGGGTCTGGGTGCTCGTGGTCGCCTGGCAGATCGAGGAGCACGTCCGCGTCCGCGGGGCCGCCAGGACCGATTTACGGAAACGTTCCGAAGCCATTGCCAGCACGCTCGGCGCCGTCGTGCGCGGGCTGCAATTCCGCGGCGCGGTCTTCCGCGACCGGCTGGAGCCGGTCCTGGGCGAACTCGTCGCCGGCGACACGAACGGCGCGGCTGCGGGCGAGGTGATTTCCATTACGCTGCTGAACGCCGCCGGTGAATCGGTCGCCTCCGCGGGCAGGCCGATTGATCTGGACCAAAGAGACATTCTTCAGGCCGGCGAGCATTGGGGTTTGCGGAGCATGACCCGGGTTTATTCGGTCGAAGGCGTGACCAACCAGGCGCCGCTGATTTTGGAGGGGCGCACCAACACGTTGCGCGGCAGTCCCCGAAATTTTCAGCGCCGGGAAACCCGGCCCGATCAGATGGGAACGTCGAACGCATTGAACACCGTCACGACCAATGCCGTGGACACGAATCCGGCCGCCGCCGGCCAGACCGGATCCCCGCCGCCGCCGGAGGGTGGTCTCATGCCGCCGCCGGGCGAACGCCCCGACCAGCCGCGCGAAGGCGAGCCGCGGCCGCGCCGTCCTTTCTGGGCGCGCGATCTCAACGACAAGCAATATCAGGACATGGTGGCCAGCCGGGAATACCACGGCCTGGTGCTCACGCTCTCCACGCAATCGTTGCAGGCGGTCATCCTCGATGATCTCCGGCTGCGCTTAGTCATCATCTTTTTCGCGGGTATTTCCGCCGTCGGCGCGGGATTGGCGATGCGCAGCCTTTCCAAAACCTCCGAACTGCAAATCCGCCTCGTCCGCGCCAGTGAAATGAATTCGCACCTCAGGGAACTGAACCTTGCCGCCGCCGGCCTCGCGCACGAAACCCGCAACCCGCTCAACATCATCCGCGGCCTCGCGCAGATGCTTTCCAAACAAACCGGCGCCCCGCCCGACATCCGCGAGAAAACGCGCGTCATCGTGGACGAGACCGACAAGGTCACCGCGCAACTGACCGAGTTCATCAACTACTCGCGCCCGCGCGAGGTCCGCCGCTCGAAAATCCCGCTCCACTCCGCCATCGCTGAAATTGTGCGCACGCTGACCCACGACATCGAAGAAAAGAAACTCCGCGTCGAGACCGGCGGCGAACCGGTGGACATCGAGGCCGACGACCAACTGTTGCGCCAGGTCTTGTTCAACCTTTTGATCAATGCCATCCAGGCGGTGGACGCGGGCGGGCAGATTCAAATATCGGCGCAGCGCGTCAGCGCCACCGAGGCGTCGCTCGAAATCCGCGACAATGGTCCCGGCGTGCCGCCCGAACGCCGCCAGGAAATCTTCAAGCCGTATTTCACCACCAATGAGAAAGGCACCGGCCTGGGCCTGGCCGTCGTCCAGCAAATCGTCCTCGCGCACGGCTGGGAAATCGAATGCCTCGGCAACGAGCCCAAAGGCGCCGTTTTCCGCATCACTCACCTGAAACTGGCGGACAAAGCCTGAAGTGCAGGACAGGCGTCGCGCCTGTCTCCATCTTTCAAATCCTGATCTTCGGAAAGTTCAGAGACAGGCGCGACGCCCGTTCTACGGTTGTTTGAAAATCTCTTTTGACGGCCGGCGGATTCGGCTAGTCTTGACCCGTGGCTTCTGAACCGTGCAAAAATCACGCTGAACCACCGCGCATCCTGATTGTGGACGATGACCCCGGCCAGCGCAGCCTGCTGAATTCGTTCCTCCGCAGCCAGGGATTTGAAACCGCGCTGGCGGATTCCGGCGAACGCGCCCTGGAAATGCTGCGCTCCGGGAAATTCGCCATGATGATTTCCGACGTGCGGATGCCGGGTCTGAGCGGTCTGGAAACGCTGCGGCGCGCGCGCCAGGAGCATGTCACCCTGCCGGTCCTGCTCGTCACCGCCTACACCGACATCCGCGATGCCGTGGCCGCGATGCGCGACGGCGCGGTCAATTATCTGGCCAAACCGATTGACCTCGATGAACTGCTCAGTTCGGTGCGGCAGGCCATCGGCATCTCCAAGTCCGTTCCCCTCCGCTACGACACAGAGCAACGGCTGCCGGATTTTGTCGTGGCCCGCAGTCCGCTCATGCAGGCGGTGTTCCGCGACGCTTCGCTGATCGCGCCGTCCGAAACCCGCGTGCTCATCACCGGCGAGAGCGGCGTGGGCAAGGAAGTGGTGGCGGATGTCATCCACGCCTGGAGCGCGCGCGCGGCGGGGCAATTGATCAAAGTCAACTGCGCCGCCATTCCCGAAACGCTGCTGGAAACCGAGTTGTTCGGGCACGAGAAGGGCGCGTTCACCGGCGCGCACGCCCGGCGCATTGGCCGGTTTGAGGAAGCGAACGACGGCACGATTTTTCTCGACGAGGTGGCCGAGATGTCGCCGGCGCTTCAAGGCAAGCTGTTGCGCGTGACCCAGGACGGGCGGTTTCAGCGCGTCGGCGCGAACCGCGAAATCCACACCAACGCGCGCATCCTTGCCGCAAGCAACCGTAATCTGGAGGACGAGGTCAAAAGCGGCCGTTTTCGCGAGGATTTATTCTACCGGCTGAACGTGGTGGAGTTGAACGTCCCGCCGTTGCGCGAGCGGCGCGAAGACATTTTGCCGCTGGCCGGCCGGTTCATTGAGGAAATTGCCCGGGGCCGCGCGCGGTTTGCGGACACGGTGGCCGCCTGTCTGGAAGGTTATCCGTGGCCGGGCAACGTGCGCGAGTTGCGCAACGCGATGGAGCGGGCGGTGCTCCTTTCCCGCAGCGAGTTGATTCTGCCGGAACATCTGCCCAACCGCGTCCGCGCCGCCGCGGAAAATCCGCCGCCGCCGGAGACCGCCGACGTGGAAC
>JBEKEJ010000098.1:0-11083 GCA_050013895.1 Verrucomicrobiota bacterium
TGCTCGATCAAAAAGCCGATGAACCGCTCATGCGTGCCGAGCGGCGCGCGATGGATGCACAGCGGCGTATTGTCCGTGTTGTCCTTGTCGCGATAGACCAGACCGAAACGCTTGGGCACGGCGAAGTCCACCTGGTTGGTCGCCAGCGTGAATTCGCGGCCAATCACGCTCCAGACCTGGACGTCAATCTTCGGGCCGTAGAACGCCGCCTCGTTTGGCACCTCAACATACGGGATCTTCGATTCTATCAGCGTCTTGCGAACCATGTCCTCGGTCTGTTTCCAGAGCTCCGGTTCGTTGACGAATTTGGCGTTGTCACCGGTCAGGCGCGACGGATCGTGCGTGCTGAAGCGCATCACATACTTTTCGATGCCGAAAACCTTGAAATATTTCAGGTACAAATCGTTCACCGCGTTGAATTCCTGCGCGAACTGCTCCGGCGTGCAGTAGATGTGCGCGTCGTTCATGTTGAGCGACCGGACACGCATGAGGCCGAACAACTCGCCAGACTGCTCGTAACGGTAATTGCAGCCGTATTCGGCCAGCCGCAACGGCAAATCGCGGTAACTGCGCGGCTCCGCCGCAAAAATGCGGTGGTGATGAGGGCAGTTCATGGCTTTCAAATAGTATTTCGTTGAATCGTTCGAACCGGGCTCACTGATTAACGGTTCACGTTTCAAGGATTCACGATGCTCAACCAATTCCATCGGCGGAAACATTGACTCTTTGTAAAGAATCGGCAGGTGTCCGCTGGTAAGATACATTTTTTCCTTGGCGATGTGCGGTGTCTTCACGCGCACGTAACCGGCGGCGAATTCCGTTTCCTTTGCCAGCTTTTCCAGTTCCTCCACGATGGCCGTACCTTTCGGCAGCCAAAGCGGCAATCCCGGCCCGACATATTCCGTATCAATCACGAACAGGCCCATCTCCGCGCCGATCTTGCGATGGTCGCGGCGCTTGGCCTCTTCGACCATCTTGAAATACTCGTCGAGCTGGGTTCTGTTCTTGAACGCCGTGCCGTAGATGCGCTGGAGCTGCGGGTTGCGCTCGTCACCCTTGTAATAGGCGCTGGCGACGGTGGTGAGCTTGAACGCGGCGATGTTGCCCGTGCGCATCACGTGCGGCCCGGCGCACAGGTCAACGAAATCGCCGTTCTTAAAATAGGTGATCGGCTCGCCTTCGGGAATTTCTTCGAGGTTGCCAATCTTGAACCTGCTCGGATTACCCGGCCGCTCGCTCAACCCGCCCAACCGCCCATTCTGCGAGTCCTTCAAGGCTTGCTCGCGTGTGACGACGACCTTCTCAAAAGTGTGGTTCGCCTTGATCTCCTTTTTCATCTCTTCCTCGATTTTCGGAAAATCCTCGGGCGAGATGCGATGCGAGAGTTCCACGTCGTAGTAGAAGCCGTTCTCGACCGGAGGGCCGGCGGCGAACTGGGCATCGGGCCACAGGCGGAGGATGGCGGTGGCCATCACGTGGGCGCACGAGTGGCGGATGCGTTCCAGCTCGGTCATGCGCGCGCGGTCGTCGAGAGTCTTGCGTTCCTTCGGCTCTGGCTGTTCAGCAGACATGGGAAGAGGTTAACCACAAAGGAATAAAGAAACCAAGCAGAAGAGAATTGGAAAACATCCAACATCGAACGCTCAACAACCAACATCCAATCAAACTGACCACTCTGCTCGTTCACATTGGATGTTCGATGTTCGATGTTGGTTGTTGGGTGTTTTGAGTTTTTTCTCACCGGGCGGTCTTCCAAATCACGAGTAGCGCGCCGAAGCCGAGCAGCAGCAGCCCGCTCACGGCCAGCGCGCCGCTGTTGGCGTATTGCGGCAGCCATTGCAGCGATGCCGCGCCGGCCGCCGGGCCGAGGCAGTTGCCAATACCAATGACGGCCTCGTGAATGCCGCCGTGGTCGCCCTTGTCCTCGCCCGCGTCCATCGAATAGAACAGCGACGAGTAATAGATCAGGCCGATGGCGACGCCGAAGATGATCTGTGCCGCCAGCACCACGACGAGATTGGGCACAATCAGGATCGCCGCGAACGAGACAATGAGCAGGGCGAACGACGATGCCAGCCAGCGGAAACGGTAATGCCAGTCCGTCCAGAACCACAGCACGACGAACGTGCCGAGCCGCACGAAACACCACAACGAACACGCGAATCCCGCAAACATCGGCGTGAGACGAAAGTGCGCGGCCAACGTGGGCAGCAAGGGGACGAACGTGTTGATCGCAACGTAGGCGAACGGGTTCGCCAGCCACGCCATACGCAGAAACGCCCTGGTCTTCGCCGGTGAAGGCCGGCGCGGATCGGGCGCGGGCGCGGGCGCGGGTTCGTGGCCGCCGGCGCGCGCGGTGGGCGCGTGCCCTTGCAGCCAGAAGACCAGGACGAACAGGGCGATGAATATGGCGAGCGGCAGGCAAAAAATGGTTTTGAATCCGAATTTTTCCACCAGCGTGCCGCCACCGAAAAGGGCAAGCGCGTTCGTTGTGGCCCAGACCACGTTATAGGTACCGACCCTGCGCGGCAGGCCGACGGCGTCCTCGCCTTCGCTTACGAGCGCCTCGATGGTCGGCCAGATGAAACACATCCCGACGTTGAACGCCCCGGTGGCCAGCACCAGACCAAGGGCCGAGCCGAACCACCTTCCGCCGGCCAGCGCCAGAATCATCACGCCAAAACCGACCTTGAACGCGTTGAAATAACCGCGCCGCTGCCCGTACCGTCCGCCCTGCCATGCGGAGAAAACGTAAATGAGGCCGTTCAGCGCGGCGAAAGCGAGATTGTCCCTGCCGCTGAAGCCAAACTGGTCCCGCATCAGGAAATAGATGTAGTAGGAATAAAAGGCGACGGAGAAGGAACTCAGCCCTTCGATGGCGAAACAAACGGTCTTGAATTGACGGCTTTCCCGGGTGCTCATATCCGGCTTGAAATCTCCCGGATGGCGCAGCGGCAATACCATTTGACCGCGTCCGACATCGGTGGCTGCAGCTTATCCAGATCCGCGGCGGAACACCAGCGGATGTCGTGATGTTCCCCGGCGGCCAGAGTGGCACGGGCATCTTGCCCGTGCGTTTCGGAGGCGAACGGGCGGGACGCCCGTGCCACATTTTTCAGCCGCGCCCAGTAAATCATGCCAATGTGCTCATGGGTCTCGTTGATGCGGTGAATGTCGAGAAACCGCGGCGCGATAAGCGCGCGGGTGCCGGGGCAGGTCGTGGGCGGACGTTCGCCGAGCAGTTCCACGTCCAGACCGCTTTCCTCCTTCGCTTCGCGCAATGCGGCCTGCTCCGGCTCTTCGTCCAGCTCAATATGCCCGCCCAACGGCAGCCATTGGTCCAGCTGGCGATGATGAATCAGCAACACCGCACCGTCGTGAACGACAAAAATGGCGACGGTGAAATCAATTTTTTCGTGAATGTGAGCCATAACGAGTCCACAGTCCAAAGTCCACAGTTCCCGGTCCGACCTCAACGCTGTTGACTGATGGACTGTGGACTGCGGACTGTGGACTAATAATCATAAAGCCCGCTGTCATGCGTATAACCGCCGCCGCCACCGGCCTCGCCACCCATGAAATCGCCAAGCATATCGCCCATGTCCGCCTCGATTTTTTCCGGGTCTTCGCCGGCTTCGAGCCGTTTGATGGCCGTATCAAGCTCCTTCGGCACAGTGCCCGGCGGCATGAGGTCCTTCATCTTCTTCATCAGGTGCGCCATGTGCCGCGGGTTATTCTCGTCCAGATGCTCCATGTCGCGCTCCATATCCATCATGGCACGCTCGACTCGCGGGTCGTCGAAGTCGGGCAGGGGAGGGCCGCCTTCCGTGTCCTTGCCGGCCTTTGCCGCCGGTTCTTTCAGGCCTTTGCTCATGGCAAACCGGCTGACCTGTTTGGACATTTTCTTGTTGCCGCATTTGGGGCAGGCGGGCGGGCGGCCGGGACTCACGCGCTTTGCGAGGAAACTGAAAATCCGGCGGCACTTCGGACAGGCGAATTCGTAAATCGGCATCGGCATTTACGATTTACGATTTACGATGGACGCGCCACAAAATAATTTGGCGATGGATTGGTTTGGGGGAGCGAGGCTGCTGACGAGCCGGTTGTAGCGTCGAGCCTGTGGCTCGAAATGATTGGCGCACAACGCCAACACTACAGCAGAAACGGCTCGCGAGGACGCTCGCCCAACCCGTTCGAACTGACGCACCCAAAAAAATCACGAGTTCCCGCAATTTGCCAGGAACTCGTAAATCGTATATCGCCAATCGTAAATTATTTGAGCCGGTCGAAATTCTTCTGGAGAATCTGCCAGGGCTTCAGGCCATTGAATTTTTCCATCATGGTCTTGTTGATGTCGGCTTCCTTCGCGTTTTTGGTCGGCTTGTTGGCCTTGTAAAAGACGCCAAAGTAACCGGGGAAATCCGTGCCGGCGAGCTGGTAGGCGGCTACTTCGTCGCTCGCGTCGTGGTCCTTCGGCACTTCCTTGAACATGCCGCCCTTGCGCGGGTTCGCGGCGTCGAACGCCCCTTCGTAAAATTCCACGCATTCACTGAGACATTCAATGAAGCTGAATCCGTCGTGGTCCATCGCGGCTTCCATCATCGCCAGAACGTGGTTGGGGTTCGTGGACGTGGTGCGCGCGACGAATGAGGCGCCGGCGGCGATGGCCTGTTTCATCGGGTTGATCGGATAATCCACCGCCCCCCACTGGTCGGTCTTGCTCTTGAAACCGAGCGGAGACGTGGGCGATGTCTGCTTTTTCGTCAGGCCATAGACCCAGTTGTCCATCACGACGTAGGTGAGCTTGATGTTCTTGCGCGCCGTGTGGTTGAAATGGTTGCCGCCGATCGAGAAGGCGTCGCCGTCGCCCCCGAAAACGAACACGTGCAAATCCGGCCGGGAGAGCGAAACGCCCGTGGCAAACGGCAGCGCGCGCCCGTGGATGTAATGCACGCCGTGCGCCTGCACAAAATACGGAAACCGGCTCGAACAGCCGATGCCCGCGATACTGACGAATTCCTCGTGCGCCAGCTTCCGCTTCTCAATGAGCCTGAAATACAGGGCGAGTACCGAGAAATCGCCGCAACCGGGACACCACGTCGGATGATCGGCGGCGAGTTCCTTCTTTGTCAGCCCCTTGCGTTCGACCGCCGGCGGCGGCGACGCAACGGCAACATCCGCCCGCACCGCATTTTCAGCCATCGTTTCATTCATAACATCTTTCAACTTTGAATATTAGACGGTTTTGGCAGCCTGGCCGTTCGAGGACAATTTCAGTTTCACCGTCGCCAGAATCTCCTTCACCTTCCACGTCAGTCCGTCGGTCTTGTTAATGCCCCGGATCCGGGGGTCGCAATAGCGGGCGCGCAGCAGGCCCGCCAGTTGGCCGTAACCGTAAAATCCTTCATCGTTCATCTCCACCACAAATACGTGATGGAACCCGGAGAAAATGTTGTCCAGCCCGTTCGGGAGCGGATTGAGATGTTTGATATGCAGCGACGAGATGCTGTCGCCGCTGCCGCGGGCGCGATCCACGGCTTCATGAATCGGGCCCTGCGTCGAACCCCAGCCGACGAGCAGGACATTGCCTTCCGGCGGACCATAAACCTTTGGCACGGGCAGCGTCGCCTGAAGCGCCAGCAGTTTCTTGCGCCGCTTGGCGACCATCGCCTGGTGCATCCTGGGCGCGCCGGTCGGGTGGCCGGCTTCGTCGTGCTCGAGGCCGGTGGCAATGGGATATTTGCCGCTGGTAATGCGCGTGCCGGGCACGACCCGCGGCGTCACGCCGTCCGGGGCGGACAAATCATAGGGCACGAAATCAGGGACCGCCGTCAGGTCGGGCGAAATGTCCTGGCAGACTTTTTCGAGGTCCGGTTCCGGGAACGCCTCGATGCGCGTGGCGATGGCCTGGTCGCTCAGGATGATCACCGGGACATTGTATTTGCGCGCAATGTTGACGGCTTCGATGGCGGTGTAGAAGCAATCCTCGACGTTGGCCGGCGCCAGCACCACGCGGGGCGAGTCGCCGTGGCTGCCGAAGCGGGCGATATTCAGATCGGATTGCTCGACGTTCGTCGGCAGGCCGGTGGACGGGCCGCCCCGCTGCACATCCACAACCACCAGCGGCACTTCGGCCATGACGCCCCAGCCGACCGATTCCATTTTGAGCGAAATGCCCGGACCACTGGAACCCGTTACCGCAACGCGCCCGGCGTAACTCGCGCCCATGGCCATCGAAACGGAAGCAATTTCATCCTCGCACTGGACGAACGTGCCGCCGTATTTGGGCAATTCGCGCCGGAGCAATTCCATGATATCCGACCACGGCGTGATGGGATAACCCGCGCCGAAACGCACCCCGGCGGCGATAAGCCCATAACCCAGCGCCTCGTTGCCGTTCATGACGACCTGCTGGCCTTCGCGTTTGCGGCCGGGGGCAAACTGGAACGTTTCCAGCAAATCGCCGACGGAATACGAATAGCCCGCGTGGAAAGCCACGAGCGCGTTTCTGACGATGCTCTCGTCCTTGCCGCCGAAACGTTCGGCGATGAGTTTTTCAAGTTTCGGCAGGTTCAGGTCGAATATCCGCGCGATCAGGCCGAGCGAAAAGATGTTCTTGCCTTTGTCCTTGGCCGTGCCCCCGATGGCTTCCACCGTCAGGGTGGAAATGGGGACGCCGACGTGGCGGTAATCCTTCTGCCATTCCGGATTCGGCACAACGTGGTCGGAATCGTAAAGGACGATGCCGCCCTTTTTGAGCGAACCGATGTGGTCTTCGTAGGAATGCTGGTAGAACGGGAGCAGCATGTCGGCATCGTCGCCCGCGGTCAACACCTCGCCGGAGCCGATGCGCAACTGGAAAATCGAGGGGCCGCCGGAAATCGTGGCCGGGATGGTCATGAACGTCATGACCTCCTGTTCGCTGCGGCCGGCGAGCCGCGCCAGAAAACCGCCGATGGCCTGGATGCCGTCCTGCGAGTTGCCCGCGAGGCGGATCACGACTTCGTTGATCCGCGAAACTTTCGGCGCGCCAGCCGACGGGGTGGTTGCGGTTGTATCACTCATGAAACCTTCACGGTTAAAATTTGCTGCGCACCGGATGAACCTGCCACTGAAGCCAAATCAGCGCGATACCAGTGCTCCGTCAGAGTAAGCTACTAACGGTGAACGTGTCAAATTCTAATCTTCGATTTATCCTGTTTGACATCAATAAGTTATGAATTACAGCTCCGGCGGGTTTTGCATGCTTAAAAGAATGATTAGTGCTATTTATGAAGTCCGGCGGCTGGGAACAATTATCTTTTCGGTTGAATCACGGGGCGCGGAGCATTGCTCCGCGCGGACTTGGGACCAGCGCAACATCTCCACGACGGAGCGCCGGCCTCCGGCCCGGCACGAGTTCGACCGCGGACAAATTCGAACTCCGAAGTTGATGGGGAGCGCACCCGCCCCGGGTGCGGTTTTCCGCGCCCTCGCGGAAAACACCGCAACATACTCCAAGAGTGTCAGTCATGTCCTGTCCCCGTGTCCTCCGGGTGCGGAAAACATCAGACGCATCGAAATTTCCCGAACTCCGGTGTCCGTCACGCTCGCAAGAGGCTGGACTTGAGGCGCGTCCAGCAACACCCGATCCGTCTTCGCTTCGCTTCGACGCGACCGCGCCGAAGCCGGAGGCGAAGGCGGGGGCGGGTGTGCTCCCCAACTTCGAAATTCGGGATAAACGCAGACGCTAAAAGAGTTGCGCCTCGCGCTTGCGCCGGGCCGCCATTGTGCGTAGCGTGCCTTTGAAGATTTGCATGACCTTGCAGGAGCAATACGACGACGCGATGTTTGATTTCAGCCGCGGCGATTTCGACGGGGCCATCGCCAAACTCAGGGCCGTGCTGGCGGCTGAGCCGGCGCACTTTGACGCGCAGCTCGCCCTGGGCATGGCTTATTACCGCCGGGGCGATTTTGCGGCCGCGCTTGCCGAAGGCCACAAGGCTGAGGTGCTGCGCCCCCAGGAACAGCTCGTCCACACGAACCTCTCGCTCTTTTACCAGAAAAGCGGCGACCGGCAGAAGGCCGAGCATCACGGCTTGCAGGCAAAAATTGAATCCTGGCGCGCCGACGCCCAGGCCGGTCCGTCCGGCGCGAAAGCCGGCGAAGAGCCTGAATTGCAAATGGCCAGACCCAAACCGCCGCCACCCGTCATATTTCCGAGCCAACCGTGGAAGAAAAAGAAGAATTGAAACCACGAAATACACGAACCACACGAAAACAGCTTGTTTCCCGCCCGCAACAATGTGCCAGGACAAATCCGGCCAATTATCTACCGTTTCTTTTTTGTGTATTTCGTGTATTTCGTGGTTAAAAGACAATGAAGACCGCATACGAACTTGCCATGGAGCGATTGGGCAAAGCCGCGCCCACCGTCAAACTCAGTGCCGGACAAAAGAAGCAACTGGCGGAGCTGGATTCGCAATACGCGGCGAAGATCGCCGAGCGCGAAATCGCGTTGAAGGACGAGACTGCCAAGGTTGCCGCCACCGGCGACGTCGAGAAGGTTGAAACGCTGCAGCAACAATTGGTCAACGAACGTAAAAAACTTCAAGCCGAGTTGGAGGAGAAAAAGGAACGGGTGCGGCAGGAAAAACCGTAGCCG
The DNA here is from genome assembly GCA_050013895.1 of Verrucomicrobiota bacterium. Taxonomy (GTDB): domain Bacteria; phylum Verrucomicrobiota; class Verrucomicrobiia; order Limisphaerales; family UBA11358; genus UBA11358. The sequence continues at coordinate 8,645 of JBEKEJ010000098.1, forward strand.
CAAACTTCAGTTTGCGATTCCGGAACCGTTATCGCCCTTTTTGAGGATCACAAGGCAGAACCTTGGCCAGGTAAAATTCTGCAATAGGACAGAGATTTCGGTGTGATGCGGAAAGGCCTTCTTCTGTGGAGACGGTCACACCCACGCCTTGCGAATCAACCACGTTTTGATGACCTGGGTCAGGGCGACATAACACAGCAGCGTCACCAACAGGAACGGCCAGAACTGCCACGGGAGCGGCACGAATCCCAAGAACCGCGCCACGGGCGAGAACGGCAGGCAGGCGCCGACACCCATGATGAGCATCGTCGTCATGGTCAGTTGCCAGCTGGCCCGCGATTGGATGAACGGAATCAGGTTCGTCCGGATGACGTGGACGATGAGCGTCTGGGTCATCAGCGACTCGACGAACCAGCCGGTGCTGAACAGCGCGGCGGCATAGGTGTGGTCGGCATCGGCGGCATGGGCAAAGCGCGCGGCCAACCCCGGCGGCGGCATCAGCCCCAGGCTGCTGCATTTGAAGAAGAACCACATCAGACAGTAAGTGGTGTAGTCAAAAATCGAGCTGATGGGTCCGATGAAGACGATGAACTTGGCGATTTCGCCCATGGCCCACGGACGCGGCTTGGTGATTTGTTGTTCGCCGACATTATCGGTGGGAATCGGCACCTGTGAGAAATCGTAGAGCAGGTTGTTTGTCAGCACCTGGATGGGCTGCATCGGCAGAAATTTCAGCCACGCGCTCGCGCCGAGCACGCTGAACATGTTGCCGAAGTTCGAACTCGCGCCCATGCGGATGTATTTCAGGATGTTCACGAACACTTTGCGGCCTTCGAGCACGCCCTCCTCCAGCACCATCAGATTTTTTTCCAGCAGGATCATGTCGGCGGATTCCTTGGCGATGTCCACCGCGTTGTCCACGGAAATGCCCACGTCGGCGGCGCGGAGCGCGGGCGCGTCGTTGATGCCATCGCCCATGAAGCCGACGACGTGACGGTTGCGTTGCAGCGCCTGGACGACGCGCTTCTTGTGCGCGGGCGAGAGGCGCGCGAAAACATCCATGGTTTCCACCTCGGCGGCGAGTTGTTCATCAGACAAATTCTCCATCTGGCTGCCGAGCAGGATTTTTTCGGCGTGAATGCCGACTTCGCTGCACACCTTGCGCGTAACCAGGTCGTTGTCGCCGGTCAAGACCTTGACGGTGACGCCGTGCTGCCGGAGGGCGGTAATGGCTTTGGAAGCGGTATCCTTGGGTGGATCGAGGAACGCGAGATAACCGGTCAGCACCAGGTCGCATTCATCGGCCTTGGTGATGGGTGGCGCGGTCGTCCCGCCTGCGACATTCGATGTCGCCCCGAATGCTGCGTTGCCCGCACGAGGGATTGAAGGCGGGGCGCCTTCAACGGCACGCGAGGCGCGCGCGCTCCCCAATTTTTTGGTGGCGACGGCCAGCACGCGGAAACCGTCCTCGCTCAATTCATCCACCTGCTGGACAAGATCTCCGGCCAGGATCGGTTCCATGGGAAAAATCTCGCCCTCGCTCTCAAAGTGCGTGCATTTGGCGAAGACCGCCTCCGGCGCGCCCTTGGTCAGCAGTTGCCGCTCGCCGTCCGGTCCTTCAACGGCCACCGACATCATGCGGCGCGAAAAGTCGAACGGGATTTCGTCAACCATTCTGTATTTTTCGAGGCCGAGTTCTTTGTGCAATTCCTTGTAGCGCAGCACGGCGCGGTCGAGGAGGTTTTTCAGACCGGTCTGGAAATGGCTGATGAGGTAGGCGTCGCGCAGCACGGCCTCGCTTTCATTTTTGAACACGTCGCAATGCAGTTCGAGGATGACGTGGTCAAGGGTCAGCGTGCCGGTTTTGTCGGTGCAAAGTACGTCCATGGCGCCGAAGTTCTGAATGGAATTCAGGCGTTTGACGATGACCTTCTTCTTCGACATCGCCAGGGCGCCCTTCGACAGGCACACCGAAACGATCATGGGCAGCATTTCCGGCGTGAGGCCGACGGCCACGGCCAGCGCGAAGAAGAAGGCGTCCTTCCAGTTGTGCTTGGAAAAACCGTTGATAAAAAAAACCATCGGTACCATCACGAACATGAACCAGAGCATCAGCCAGACGAATTTTTTTACCCCACGGTCGAAGGCTGTTTCCACCTGCTGGCCGGCGAGGCTGCTGGCCATTCTGCCGAAATAGGTGTGCGTGCCCGTCGCCAGGATCACGGCCGTGGCCGAGCCGCTTTCCACGCTGGTGCCGAGAAAGCAGAGGTTCGTGTGTTCAATCGACGAGACATTGGCGCGGGTATCGCGCGCGTCGGATTTCTCGACCGGCAGCGATTCGCCGGTGAGGGTGGCCTGGATGATGAACAAATCCTTGGCCGTCAGCAGCCGCACGTCTCCGGGAATCATGTCGCCCGCCGACAATTTCACCACGTCGCC
>JBEKEJ010000099.1:0-10993 GCA_050013895.1 Verrucomicrobiota bacterium
CGCCGCGCGCCAGAATTGCTGACCCAATGTCATCGGGTTGGTGATGTTCAGCACATTCCCTGTCAGAGTGTTGGTGGCGACCGATGTCCAGTCGGAAAGGTTGGTGGAGGTTTGCAGCACGTAGGGAACACTGGGTTGACCGGTCAGTTGCAGGACGAATTGCCCGGCGCCGGACGGCGACAAGACCGAGAGCGAAGGGGCCGGCACGAAGGCAAAGACGGTGACGGAGTAGGGCGCGATGGTGTAGTTGAAGCTCGAGCTGACCCCGTAAGAATTGGTCGCGATGTCGCACGCCGAGTTGTTGGCGGCCTGGGCCGCGTTGTCCTGCGGCATCCCGTAGGAGTAAAGCGTGGCCGTCCCGCCGGGAACGTAATTGGTCAGCACTATGTTCGCCGGGTAGTTGGATGTGGAACTCTTGTTGATGGCCAGCAGGATCAGGGAGCCGTTGGTCCGTAGCGCCGCGTAGGCGGAAACCAGCGGGTTGTCGCTCGAGGCGTTCAGTACCGTGTCGCCAGCGCCGATAAAGTGGGAGATCAGCTCGGCGGCGAAATATGGCGGAAAACGGTTGGTCATCTGGAGTCCCAGGTTTTGGTACCACATCGTGCCGAGATCGCCGTACATCCGCCAGCCGTAGAGGTTCGTACTCAAGTTTCCGCCGGTCTCCGGAGGCAAGCCGTCGCGCAGGTGCCACCAGACCAACGCATTAAACTCCGTCTTCATCAATTGGCCCAGGCTGTCGGCGTAATACAGCCCGTTGACCAGGCTGACGGATTGCTTGCCCGAGGTGCCGGAATTAGCGTTGTTTTCGGTGACGAGCAACTCAATGTTCGTACCGCCCGGACCGAAAAAGTCGGTGATCTCCGCGCGCAATTCCGCCGCGTCGCCGGCCCAGTTGCCCGTCCCTGCCAGAAGCGTCTGATCGTTTTCTGGAGTATGCGGCGCGTTTTCGGGATAATAATGGTAGATGGCGAAGTCGGGCGTAACGCCCAGTTGTCTCAATGTGTTCAACACAACGGGGGTCCAGCCGTAAAGCACCGCGCCGGTGACGAGATTGGTGGCCGGGTGGTTGGTGAAGCCGTTGGAGGCGGTTTGCAAGCCCTTGACGACAACGACGCCGATCTTGATGGTGGGATCGAAGGCTTTCATTTGTTGCGCGTAAGCCGCAACGTTCGTGGCGTAGGTGTAGGGATCGTGCGTGAAATACTCTTCGTTGCCTATCTCCCAATACTTGAAGCCGTAATGATTGGTCACGTTCGAGAATGCGACCCACGCCGCCGCCTCGGCCGCCGTGCCGGTGCCGTAATTGGCGGTAATGATGACCGTGGCTCCCAGGTTGGTGGCAACTTGCGCGAAACTGGAAACGGAGTTGTTTCCTTGATAGGAGCGGGAGTTGTTAGTTGTGTTGAGATACCAATGATATTGATCGGAATCTGAACCGCCGGGAAAGCGCAGGGTCTGCCAACCGGCTTTGTTGAGTTCGGGAACGGTGTCCTGAATGTTGAAATCGGTGTCCCAATCGCCCGTGTTGATGCCGAACCAACGCCCGTCGGCGGTGCGGACGGTGTTGCTGGCGTCAATGCTGATGGTCGGGCTGGCCGGGACAGGGGCAGGGCTGGTGAACTTGACGTTGGAAATTCTCAGGACCATGTTCTCGGCGGTTGGGTAATAGCCGTCCCACGGGTCGATTATGACCTCCTTGATATCACCCCAATTGGTGCTGCCTCCCAATTGGCCGGCTGGAACGATGATGTGTTGCCAGCCGTTGTTGGCGGCGACAAAGTCAATAGCCACCCCGGAGGTGGTTACCCAAGTGTAAGCACTGCCATATTCGATGGCCGTTTCGAAAGCACGACAGGCGGAGCCGTATGTGTCGAAACCGCAACTGGGGTCAACTTTGACGTCAAGCTCGAGAGCGGTGCAGTTGCTGACATTCAAGTCATGGACATTTTTCCCGATTCCAGTCCAGTCGTTGCTTGTGCCGGGACCAAAGTTGCTTTGCAACACAAGGCAACCGGTCGAGGGGCCGCCCACAGGGGCGTCACCGGCCAGAAAAGATACGGTGTTGGGATCGGCAGTGACGTGTGACCATTGGGCGGTGTCGGAGCTGCTGTTGAAGATGCCAACCCAGTTGGTAATCTGGCCGTAGCCGGCCCCGGCGCTTACGGTGAGGATCAAACAGGCCAGACCAGCCCGAAACCAACACTTGGGTGGGGGTGTTTTTGGAAGGTGCCTGTATATTTCCACGGATACTACGCGTATATCCGGCGTGAAAACAGCCGGCTTCGGTGAAGCATGGCTTAAAACACGCGGTTTTGTCAAACATTTTGTGCAGCAGCCGAATTTTTTCAGGGTACTGCGGTCGGCCATCCAGCGGTTTGAGCTTGTGAACCCGGCTTCAAATGTGAGCCGTTCATTCCTAGACGGCAGGCCGGTTGAGCGCGCGACCGATCTCAACCGCGGCTCTGGTAAAGTGCCACGAGCGCGGCGCCGATGGCCTGCGACAATTCGCCCAGGACGGCGGGGACAATTTTGATGGTGATGCGTTGTGCAGGCCAGAGATACGGCGCGGCGGCCTCGCGGAGGATGCGCAGGTAACGCTCGCGGAATTCCGGCGTGGTCACTTCATGGTCCATCAGCCCGCCGCCAATGACGACGATGCCCGGGTCGAGCGCCAGCGTCAGGTTCGCGACGTGCAAGCCCATCACGCGCGCCTGAAAATCGAAAATTTCCACGGCGAAGGCGTCGCCCTTTTGGGCGCGGCCGCGGAGCGACAAAACCTTTTCTTTGACCGGCGCGGTGGATTTGGCGAGTTCGTGGTCGGGATATTTCAAAATTTTTTCCGCCAGCAGATGCGGCAAGCCGGAAATAGCCGTGTAAGCTTCGACGCAACCCCAATTGCGACCGCAGCCGCACGGAAACGGTTTGCCGGCGAGGCCGAGCATGTGCAACGGCGCGGCCATGTGTGCGGTTTCCATGGCCATGAGGCTTTGACCGGTGAGCGGGAGGCCGTCCTGGCCCACGAACGCACTGCCGAGGCCGGAGCCGGGCATGAGCATCAATATGGACAGCGGGTGGGTGCCGCGCGCAATCCGCGCCTCGGCTACGCCGCCGCAATGACCATCATTGCTCACGGTCAATTGCACCGGACGACCGGCCGCCTTGGCGAGAGCTGCGCTGTAATCCTGATAAACATTCCAGCCCGCGAAGTCCGCCGGGAAATTGGCTGCCTTGCCGAGAACACCATAGCGTTCGTATGGCCCCGGAATCGCGAGGCCGACGCCCTGGACCTGCGACCAGTCGAGCCGGTTCTGCGCGAGGAATTCGCCAATGCCGGAAATCCAGCCACTGATGACAGCGACGCGTCCTTTTTCGGAATGGGTCGGGCGCTGGAGGAGTTTGGTGGAGATGGCCTCGCCATTTTCAAGGACGGCGGAAAATTTGGTCGTGGTTGCGCCGCTGTCCGTGCCGATAAAAATTTTATTGCTAGTGATCAAGCCCGTTAATTTGCGGACAACATTTTCAAAGGCAAGAATTATTCGCGTTTCTCCGCTCAACTCGTTTAACTTTGCGGCGCGTGACCCCGTCCAAAGCCTTTTTGAACCTGCTCCACGGCCCGGCACCCGCCTGCGTGGCTGAAGCCGGTGGCCCACAGTTCCCGTCAGATCAGCCGGCAGCAGGCAGTCCAATTCCAAGTGGCGACACTTCGGCGTGGCGAAGGCCCGTCCTTGCGCTCGCGCCGATGCAGGACGTGACCACGCTCGAATTCTGGCGCGTCACGGCGCGTTACGGCGGGCCGGATGTCTATTGGACGGAATACTTTCGGGTCCATGGTGATTCGCGTCCTGAAAAATGGATACTCGATTCCATCACCAAAAACCCGACGGGCAAACCCGTCGTCGCACAGCTCATCGGCAACGACATTCCCGCGCTCATCCGCACGGCAAAGGAGCTGCAGCGCCATCCCATCGCCGCGATCGAGTTGAATCTCGGTTGTCCCGCGCCGGTGGTTTACCGCAAATGCGCCGGGGGCGGCCTGTTGCGCGAGCCGCGGAAGATTGACGCCATTCTCGGCGCATTGCGCGGCGCGGTGGTGATTCCGTTCACCGTCAAAACGCGCATCGGCTTCGCGTCGCCCGCCGAATTCGATGTGCTGTTGCCGCTGTTTGCAAAACATCCGATTGACCTGCTCACCGTTCATGCCCGCACCGTGGCGCAGATGTACCGGCCTGGTGTGCGCTACGACCTCGTCACGCGGGCGGTGCGCGAGTTGCGCTGTCCGGTGCTCGCCAACGGCAACATCCACGGTGCGGCGCAGGCGCAGGCGTTGCTGGTGGAAACCGGCGCGCGCGGCCTGATGATCGGACGAGGCGCCATCCGCAATCCATGGTTGTTCGACCAGATCCGGGCGCAATTGCGCGGCGAAAAACCAAGATTGCCATCGGGCCGCGACGTGCTTGGTTACGTGCATCAGCTTTGGAACAGCGAAATCACGCCCGCCTGCGCAGCCGAAACCGGCGTTCCAAAGTCCCGGCCCGATTCGCCAACAGCAGGAAATCAAATTCTGACCGGCTACCCTTCCTCGTGGCTAAGCTCCGGGATGAAAGAATCGGCGCAGGTGCGACGGATGAAAAAATTCATGAATTTCATCGGCGAAGGCGTGGGCGAAACATTTCTGCGCGAAATCCGCCGGGTGGCGACCGCCGCGGACTTTTTCCGCGTGTGCGAGAATTTTCTGAATCATAACAGGCCGCTGGCACTGGAACCGGCTGCCACGCCCGGCGATGAGCTTGGGTGATTTGATCCATGACTTCCTTCTAAAACCATTCGACCCGGAGCAACTGATCTCAAAAAGTGAAAAGTTGTTGAGCCAAATTTAGACCTCTTCAAACCCGCCTGCCGCTTCCGATCGCGAATGCAATCATTGACCTGCGACCATCATCACCGGTGGTGGCATTCGAGCATGACGGCAGCCAGAGGATTCCACACGCGTGTTTTCCATTCCGTTTCCGCCGGGACCGCTAAGAGATGGGCGGGTTTTGCCGGATCCACTCTGCGAAATCCCCCGCCAGCGTCAACTTAACCCCCAATCTGCCTTTGAATCGCGCCGCAGATTTTGTCCGACCATTTCTTCAGCGAAGCGGCGTTGCGGCCTTCCAAAAGCAGGCGGGCCTTGGGTTCCGTGCCGGAGTAACGCAGAAACACGCGCCCGCCCTGGGCCTTCAATGCCTTACCGGCTTCGCCGACGAGCTTTGTCAAACCATCGAGTTGCTCGAACGGTATTTTTTCGCGCACGCGAACGTTGGTGACGAGCTGCGGAAAGCGCTGCCAGCATTTCGCCAGCTTTGAAAGCGTCGTCCTCTCCGCCTTCAGGATCCGCAGGGTTTGCAGGACCGCGACGAGGCCGTCGCCGGTGGTGCTGTAATCGCGGAAAATCAAATGCCCGCTCTGCTCGCCGCCGAAGTTGAAGCCGCCGCGCAGCATTTCATCCATCACGTTTTTGTCGCCGACGGCGGTGCGGACGATTTTTCCGCCGGCGGATTTGATAGCGGCCTCCAGGCCCGCGTTGCTCATCACGGTGGCCACGAGCGTCTTTTGGGCCAGTGCGCCTTGCGCCAGCAGGTCGAGCGCGGCGATGGCCATGATGTCGTCGCCATCAATCAGCCGGCCGGTTTCATCGCAGAGCAAAACGCGGTCGGCGTCGCCGTCGTGCGCAATGCCGACGCAGGCCTTGTGCTCGACGACTTTGCGGCACAGATTTTCCGGGTGCAGCGAGCCGCAATCCCGGTTGATGTTCATGCCGTCGGGCTGGTTGCCATAAACGACGACTTCCGCGCCGAGTTCGCGCAGAACGCAGGGCGTGGATTTGTAGGCGGCGCCGTGTGCGCAATCCACCACCACGCGCAAGCCTTCGAGCGTCAGGCCGCGGGGAAACGTGGCTTTGGCAAATTCGATGTAGCGCCCGAGCGCGTCGTCAATGCGCACCGCCTTGCCAATTTCGCCGGCCGTTGGGCGGATGTTTTCGATTTTGCCGCTGAAAACGAGGTGCTCGATCTCGCCCTCAATCTTGTCGTCGAGCTTGTAGCCGTCGGCGCGGAAAAATTTGATGCCGTTGTCGGCGTAGGGATTGTGCGAGGCGGTGATGACGATGCCGGCGTCGGCGCGCAGGCTGCGCGTGACGTAGGCGACGCCGGGCGTGGGCAGCGGGCCGATGAACAGCACGTCCACGCCCATCGAAAGGATCCCGGACGAGATGGCATTTTCGAGCATGTAGCCGGAGAGGCGGGTGTCCTTGCCGATGACGATCTTGTGGCGGCCGTGTCCACGCGATTGGCGTTCAAGATTTTTGAAAACATGCGCGGCGGCGCGGCCGAGTTTGAGCGCGGTTTCGGCGGTGACCGGTTCAACATTGGCCGTGCCGCGGACGCCGTCGGTGCCGAAGATTTTTTGGGGTGAACTCATGGCTGTTTTCCGGGTGACGGAATGATCACATCGACACTGGATGGTTTGACGCTCACCAGCGTCACTCCGGCCGGGGTTGAAACATCCACGTGCCGGTGCTTTTCGTTGTCGGACTCAATGCCCGTGAGGTCCGCGACCGCGCGGATTTGATTCGCCTGCAAAATCGCCATGACATTGGGCGGACCGCTTACCGTGACGGACACCATGCCGGGCAGGACGCGGTAATTGCGCACATCCGAGGACTCGGAAACGACCAGTACCGGCAGGTCGTCATAGATTTGCTTTTCTCCGGCAACCGGCACCGTGTAATTCCCGGATTCCAAAAGAATATTGTTGACCGTCAGCCAGATGACGACCGCCAGGACGATGGAAAACAATTTCCAGCCCAAATCTTTTATGAACCAGTCGCGCAGCGCCATAAACATTCAGTGTCCGGTTTGTTTGAGCGCCGGGCGCGGCTCACTCTTGGTGATGACGGCGGGGCCGGGTTTGGAGCGCTCACCGAAGCGGGCACGCAGCCATTCGACACCGTGGCGTGATTTCGCCGGTTGCACCAGCACGGAGGTCAGGAACGCCCGCAATTCCTCCAGCGACACGCCGCGCACGAGCTGGCCCTTGTAAGCGTGCGAAATCATGCCGGTCTCCTCGGACACCACGACAATGACGGCATCCGTTTCCTCGCTCAAGCCAATGGCCGCGCGATGGCGCGTGCCCAGCGACTTGTTCAAATCCTGCCGCTGGGTCAGCGGAAAAATGCACGCGGCGTAGGTGATGCGGTCCCCCTTGATAATCACGCCGCCGTCATGAATGGCGTTGTTCGGGAAGAAAATCGTTTCCAACATTTCAGGAGTGGCCTCGCAGTTCACTTTGATGCCCGGTTCAACCACCTCCAGCAATTGAATGGACTGCTCGATGGCGATGAGGGCGCCTATTTTCACGTCGGCCAGGCGCTCGACGGTCTGGATGATGACCTCGATGCTTTCGCGCTGTTCATGCGCGCTGGGAAACAGCGGCAGGTTGCCGAGTTCGGCCAGCATCCGGCGCAGTTCAGGCTGGAAAATGATCAACACCGCCACGGCGAAAAACGCCGAGAACGTGCCGAGCAGCCAGCGCAACACCTGCAATTTCAGCACCGCCGTCACCGCGAACAGCGCCACCAGCACGACCACGAAGCCGATGACGACCGGCCAGCCGCGCGTGCCGCGCAAGAAACGGAAGGCGCAATAAATCAGCACCGCGAGGATCAAAATTTCCAACGCGGGACGCCATAAATCCTGTATGTGAATCTGGTCGGGCATCAATTTCTCTTCCGGGCCAGCACCGCTTCCGTCATGCGCGCGGCCTGAACCGTCTCCGCCACGTCATGCGTCCGGATGATCTGCACGCCACCGGCGATGGCCAGACTCGCGCAAGCGAGCGAGGCTGGCAAGCGTTCACTCACGTCTGCGTCCAGCAAATTCCCGATGAACGACTTGCGCGAAACACCAATCAGCAACGGACGCGCCATCGTTGTAAAACTCTCCAGGTTCGCGAGCAACTGCAAATTATGTTCGAGCGTCTTGCCAAACCCGATGCCAACGTCCAGCACGACCTGGTCGGCAGCTACCCCGGACGTGTTCAATCTTTCCAGCCGTTCACCAAAGAATTTGCCGACTTCACACACCACGTCGGCATAGACCGGGTTTCTCTGCATCATTCGCGGCGCGCCCTGCGCGTGCATGCAAATGTAACCGGCGCGAAATTCCGCCGCAATCTTCCACATCGCGTCGTCCTCGCGGTTGGCGGCCACGTCGTTGACGATGCTTACACCGGCTCGCAACGCCGCGCACGCGACGGCGGGTTTCATCGTGTCAACTGAGAGTGGTATTTTGACTTGCGCCGCCAGTTTTCCGATGACCGGAATGACCCGGCGCAGTTCTTCGGCCTCGCTGACGGGTTCGGCGCCGGGGCGCGTGGATTCGCCGCCGACATCAAGGATGTCCGCCCCCTGTCCGACGAGTTCGAGCGCGCGGGCCATGGCGGCCTCGGGATTCAAGAACTTGCCACCATCTGAAAACGAGTCCGGCGTGACGTTGATGACGCCCATGACGAGCGTTGGCCGCGGGAAGGTGAATTCAAACTGGCGCGCGCGGAAAATCATTGGGCGAAATCCGCGCTCAGACCTTGCGCCTGAAATACGCGATGGTCTGCATGAGGCCCTTATCGAGTTGCACTTGGGGCGACCAACCGAGAAGTCCCCTCGCCTTGGTGATGTCGGGCCGGCGTTGCTTCGGGTCGTCCTGCGGCAGCGGCTTGAATACGATTTTGCTGCGCGAACCGGTGGCGCGGATGATTTCCCTGGCAAATTTGAGCACGGTTATTTCGGTTGAATTGCCAATGTTCATCGGCAGACCGTATTCGCTCAACATCAGCCGATAAATCCCCTCAATCAAATCCGACACGTAGCAAAAGCTGCGGGTCTGCCGGCCCTGGCCGAAGACGGTGACTGGTTTGTTTTTGAGCGCCTGGCTGATGAAGGAGGGGACGACGCGACCGTCGTTGAGTCGCATGCGCGGGCCGTAGGTGTTGAAGATGCGGACGATGCGCGTCTGGACGTGGTGCTCGCGGTGGTAGGCCATCGTCAGCGCCTCGGCAAACCGTTTGGCTTCGTCGTAACAGCCGCGCGGGCCGATGGGGTTGACGTTGCCCCAGTAGTCCTCGGTTTGCGGATGGACGAGCGGGTCGCCGTAAATTTCCGAGGTCGAGGCGAGCAGGAAACGCGCGCCCTTCTCCATGGCCAGCCCGAGCGCCTTGTGTGTGCCGAGCGAGCCGACCTTCAGCGTTTGGATCGGCAGTTCCAGATAATCAACCGGGCTGGCGGGTGACGCGAAGTGCCAGACGTAATCCACGCGCTCGTTGAGGAAGATGAATTCGGTGACGTCCTGCTGGATGAATTTGAAATGGGGATTTCCGCCGAGGTGCGAAATGTTGTCCACCGAGCCGGTGACAAAATTATCGATGCCGATGACCCTGTGGCCGTGCGCCAGAAGCAAATCGGTCAAATGCGATCCAAGAAATCCGGCGGCGCCGGTGACAACGGATGTGGGCTGTTTCTTTTTCATCAAAGGCCAATTATGCGGCGGTTCAACCGCCGGGCGAAAGAAGGTAGCGAAACGGAAAGCGGATTCAAAGATTAAACGTCCGGGCGATTCATTTGGGGTGCAACTCGACACTGCGACAAACAAAGCTGCCTTGTTTCCGAAGGAACGCCGGATTCATCCGGCAGGGCATTCAATCACGCGCTCCCGCTGCCGCATGAATGCGGCGTTCCGCCGCAGGTTCCAGCCGCGCCCGTATCATTTGGCGCCCGTGGCCGCGAACACGGCGGGAATGGTGCGCAGCAAAATTTTCAAATCGAGCCATAGCGACCAGTGATCGATGTATTCGAGGTCGAGCCGCACCCACTCCTTGAAATCGGTGATTTGGTTGCGTCCGCTGATTTGCCAGAGGCAGGTGATTCCGGGCTTCACACTCAGGCGGCGGCGGTGCGCGAGGTCGTTGAAACGTTTCACCTCTCCGACCGGCAACGGACGCGGGCCAACGAGGCTCATTTCGCCGCGCAGGACGTTGAAGAGTTGCGGCAATTCGTCGAGACTGTAACGGCGGAGCCATTTGCCAATGCGCGTGACGCGCGGATCGTTGGTCACCTTGAAGACCGGGCCGCGCATTTCGTTCATCGCCTCCAGTTCGTGTTTGTACTGCTCGGCGTTGGTGACCATGGTGCGGAATTTGTAAAGCCGGAACGGCGCGCCATTGAGGCCGGAACGTTGTTGCTTGAAGAAGACCGGACCCGGCGAAGCACATTTGATGGCGGCGGCCACCAGCAAGAAGAGGGGCGAAAGCAGAATGACCAACACCACCGCGCCGAAGAAATCCACGAGCATCTTGGCCAGGCTTTGCCAGGAAGCCTCCGGCACGGTGCGAAACACCAGCAGGGGAAAGCCGAACAATTCATCCAGGCTCGCGCGCGCGATTTGCGTTCCAAAAAAGTCGGCCACGAGCCAGGCCTCGACGCCCTCGAGTTCGCAGAGTTTGATGACGCTTTCGACCCGTTCGAAATACGCCTGTTTGGCGCTGACGATGACGCCGCTGGCGGAATGCTCATGGAGCAGTTCCACGAGCCGTTGCAAGGGGGCCTCGATAAAGTCAAACTCGCCCACGATTTGGATGCCTTCGTCGGCCTGTTTTTCCAAGTCATGGCGCATCCGGGCAAGTTCGTTGCTGGCGCCGACAAGGATGAAACGGCGTTTGTATTGCGCCTGGGCGAGTTTGCTTTTGTAGACAGCGCATAAAATTTCTTCCTTGAGATAGACCAGGGCGAGACTAAGGCAGCCGAACCACACCATCACCCAGCGCGGCACGTTCAGGTGCAAGGCATACGCGGCGAGCACCAGGCCGATGGTAATGAGCACGCAGCCCTTGAAGAGCGGCCACAGAACTGCGCGGCGCGGACCCAGAATGGGCCGATTGTAAAAGCCCTGCAATTCCAACATGA
>JBEKEJ010000100.1:0-10945 GCA_050013895.1 Verrucomicrobiota bacterium
TCTGTGCCCATCGCCGGCAATCCCGCCGCGCTCATCAAGAGCCACCACAACGTCGGCGGCCTGCCGAAAAAAATGAAGCTTCAACTGGTCGAACCGCTCAAATGCCTGTTCAAGGACGAAGTCCGCCAGCTCGGACTCGAACTCGGTTTGCCGAAGGAAATAGTTTTCCGCCAGCCCTTCCCCGGCCCCGGCTTGGCCGTGCGCTGCCTCGGCGAAGTCACGCCGGAGAAGCTGAAGGTGTTGCGCCGTGCCGACGCGATTGTGGTGGAGGAGATGAAGGCCTCGGGGCTTTACTACAAGACATGGCAGACGTTCGCGGTGCTGCTGCCCGTGCGCAGCGTGGGCGTGCAGGGCGACGAGCGCACCTACGACTGGACGCTCGCCATCCGCGCCGTGGAATCACAGGACGGCATGACGGCGGACTGGGTGAAGCTGCCCTACGATCTGCTGGAGAAAATTTCGTTGCGCATCACGAACGAAGTGCGCGGGCTAAACCGCGTCGTCCTCGACCTCACCAGCAAGCCGCCGGGAACGATTGAGTGGGAATAAATCTACGTAGCGGCTTTCGGCAGAAAGCCGCCATTTCAAAAGAAAATCATCATCGAGAAGTCGCACGTCATCCTTGAAGCCACACTAAAACAGGCCAAATAAATTCTCAGCAAAAAACCAATCACCAAGCCCTTCCTTGGACAACTTCATGTTGCATATGCAACATAAAATTGTCCAATCCAATTCTGACCACTACGCGGGGACGACAATCTGCACTCCCCATCAAATCAGGAGGGCGCAACTCGAGCGCCCAAATTAGGACGCTGCCCGGAATTTGTGCCCGGAATTTGTGTTGGTTGCGGGACGGCGAACGGGTATTCTGGACGGGCATTCAACCCATATCGGCTTATGGAAATCATCTTCAACTGCCCGAATTGCGACCAGGAACTGTCCGTGGACAGCGAGGGCGCCGGCTCGGAAATCAAATGCCCGACGTGCGACGCGAAAATCACCATCCCGAACAAACAGCCCGAATCGGCGCTGGCGCCTCCGCGGACTGACGGCGTGCACCCCATCAATCCCATCGCCTCGTCCGCTGCCGCCAAAATTGAAATGCACCTCAAAGTGCCCGTGCGCGACACGCCGGCCGAATCCTTGCTTAAAAAACCGAAACTGCCTTTGGAAGCCGTGGCCAAGGGGCTGGATAAAAAGATCCGCATCCGCACGATCCGTCACGCGGCGTGCATTGAGGCCGGCCACGACAAGTTTGACGAACGGATCACGGAATTTTTGAACGACATCGGCGAGCACAACATTATCGGCGTGCACATCGTAAACTACGAGCACTTTGACGTTGGCACCCAAAAGGTGTTGGTGGATTTCGGCGTGTTGGTGGTTTATCGAGGGTAATTTCCCCGGCGCGTGTCTTGACTTGCTGATTTGAGGCCGTTACCGTCACCGCATGAACCGCCGATTGGTTTTTTGGATTGTGCTTGTCGCGGGCGTGGCGTTGCTGCCGTTCCGTTCGCCTGCGCCGCTGATTTATGTGCCGGGCGAGGGCTGGTATTACGAACCTTACGGCCAAAACGCGAAGTGGCAGCGCAGCCGTGCCAATGACCAGCTGGACGTGGCGGAACAGGCTTACAAAGCCGCCGATTACAGCCTCGCGTTGCGGGCGGCGCATCGCGTCCTGCGCGTCTGGCCGCTTTCGGATTACGCGCCGCGCGCCCAATTCCTCATCGGGCGCTGCCTCGAAGCATCCGGCAACGACGAGGCGGCCTTCAATGCCTACCAGAACATCATTCAAAAATATCCCAAGAGCACGGAATATGAGGAGGTGTTGTGGCGGCAATACGGAATTGCCAACCATTTTCTCCACGGCGAATGGTTCAGGTTGTGGGGCTACATCCCGCTTTACACCTCGATGGATCAAACGGCAAAGATGTTTGACAAAATCGTGAGCAACGGCCCCTTCAGCGACGTGGCACCGCACGCGCAATTGCGCATCGGCGCCGCGCGGGAATTTCAGAAGGATTACTCCGCGGCGGTGAAAGCTTACGCAACCGCCGCCGACCGTTATCACGACCAGCCGGTGATTGCCGCCGACGCGCTCTATCGCGAAGGCATCAGCTATTATAAACAGGCCGCCACCGCTGAATACGACCAAAGCACCGCCAGCCAGGCCATCGCGGCTTTCACGGATTTCACCACGCTTTTCCCCGTTGACAAGCGCGTGCCCCGGGCGCAAAGGGCCATCGCCCTGCTCAAGGCCGAGCAGGTGCGCGGCAACTTTGAAATCGCGCAATTTTACGAGAAAAGCAGGAAGTGGGCGGGCGCGGTGGTTTATTACAACGAAGTGCTGCAGCTCGAACCGAATTCGCGCTTCGCCGCGCAGGCCCGCCAGCGAATCGAGTCGCTCAAACCGCGCCTCCAGTCTCCGGCAAGTTGAAATGCGCGCGCCCGGACTTTTTCTGACCTGCGCGACCGCGGTGTTGCTGGCCGGTTGCGCCGGGTATCACCTCGGCCCGGTCAATCCCGGTACTCCCGTTGGAGGAGAAAAATCCATTGAAGTCCTTCCCTTTAACAACGAGACGCCCCAGCCGCGGCTCGGCGTGGCCGTGACGCAGGCGTTGCGCGAACGGCTTCAGATCGACGGCACTTATCCGCTCGCCACGCATGGAGGCGGCGATATTGTCGTCACTGGTGTCGTCAAGCGTTACCATCGCAAAGGCTTGAGTTATTTGAACACCGACGTTGCGACCGTGGAAAACTACCGCGACGAAGCCACCGCCCACGTCATCGCCCGCGAACGCAGCACCGGCAAAATCCTGCTCGACAAGGACGTGAACGGCTACACGCTCGTCCATGTCGGCGCGGATTTGGCCAGCGCCGAACGCCAGTCCCTGCCGTTGCTGGCGGAAGATTTGGCGCGCAACACCGTGGAATTGCTGACCGAAGGCGCGTGGTGAATTGTCTTGCTTCCGCCGCGACCAGCGCTCATTCTGCTGCGTCTTGTTCGTCCAAACAACTAATCGTCAACCTCATGAAAAAACAAATCATCAAACTTACCTTGAGTCTGTTCGCAACCGCCATCATCGCCGCGCCCATGCTTTCCCGTGCCCAAGACACCGGCACAACCCCTCCGGCAGCACCCGGGCAAACCGCGCCCGTCAAGCCCAAGAAGCATGAGGTAACCGTCTTTAACGGCAAGGTCAGCGCCGTGGACGCCACAGCCATGACGCTGACGGTCGGCAAGCGCATTTTCGAAGTCACGTCCGAAACCAAAATCACCAAAAACGGCAAGCCTGCGACTTTGAGCGACATCGCCGTGGGCGACAAGGTCGGCGGCGCCTGCAAGAAGACCGACGACGGCAAACTCGCCGCCACGACAATCAATGACGGTAACAAGCCAGGTAAAACCCCTAAGTCATAACCTGAAGTCACAGGCCTTTTCCCGGGCGGGCGGCAGCGCCCGCCTTTTTTATCCCCGCTTCCACCAACTGGTCAGGCTCTTGGGCTTGGTCTCCGGCGACTGGGATTGTTGCACCAGCAACTCGCTGCGCGACGACGTCAGACTCATTATGAATTCATCGTAACTGAGGAAACGGTCCGCCGGATTTTTCGCCAGCGCGCGCACCAGCGCGTCGCTGGTGGCCTGCGTGATTTCGGGCAAAACTCCTTCAACCAGATTGGGCGGTGTCAATGGCGTCTGCACCTGGGCCACGACCACTTCCTCGACCGTCGCCGCGTCAAACGGCACGTGGCCGGTCATGGCGTGATACAGCGTCGCCCCGAGGCTGTACATATCGGACAAAAAAGTTTCCGGCTCGCGCTTGATCTTTTCCGGCGCGACGTAATACGGCGTGCCCCAGGTAATGTCGTCGCCCTCCCGTTCCGCGTCAGTCTTGCGCGCAAGGCCGAAGTCAATGAGCTTCGGCTCGTGGTCGGCGTTGAACAATATGTTGCCCGGCTTGATGTCGCGATGGAGCAAATCGTATTTGAGCGCCATGTCGAGCGCAGAGGCGATTTTGATGCCGATGTCGAGCACGTCCAGCTCCGGCAGCGCGTGCAACTTTTCAATGCGCGCGTCCAGGCTGCCGCGGTCGGCAAGTTCCATGACGAGATAACGCTGGCCCTCCACCTCGTCAAACGTGTAAATATGGACAATGTTCGTGTGATTGAGCCGGGCACACGCGCGCGCTTCGCGGTAAAAACTTTCCAGCGCCTTCGGCTCCTGCGCCAGGTCTTTCTTCATCAATTTCACCGCCACCAGCCGCTCCAGCGTCGTGTCCCACGCGCGATACACCGTGCCCATGCCGCCCGAACCGATTTTGCTGCGCAGTTCGAATTGCCGCAGTTGCATCGGCATCATGATGGCGTGCCCGCATTTCTTGCACGGCTCGGTGGCCAGCGGCGGAAGGTCGCCCGGGATGAACACCTTCGCGTCGCACCCCGGACACGTGA
Source organism: Verrucomicrobiota bacterium (assembly GCA_050013895.1). Taxonomy (GTDB): domain Bacteria; phylum Verrucomicrobiota; class Verrucomicrobiia; order Limisphaerales; family UBA11358; genus UBA11358. The sequence goes on from JBEKEJ010000100.1 coordinate 4,453, forward strand.
CCATGCGTAATGGTGTGTCACTCATGCTTGCTTCAATCTACCACCCCCTGCCCGGCGGACAAGTCTTGAGAAGGACGGTTTTGGGAAGGTGAAAAACCATTTGACAAACGCGGGAAAATGGTGTTTCTTCATGCCGGTAATACATGAAAACCACGTTTGCAAAAACACTGAAGCACGCGCCGGGCAATGGCTGCATGGCCATTGGGCAGCGCGACTCCCGTCCTTTGGGCATCGTGGGAACGAAATTGTAATAACAACCGACAGATTTCAGAAACCCGCGATTGCCCGTCAATCGCGGGTTTTCTGTTTGTTAAACCGAAACCAAAATATGAAAGGCAAAACATGAACAAATATCAAAAACGGGCCTTCGCCGCGCCGGAGCGGCTTCGGCCACGCAGGCGGGTGCCGACCGAGTTCGACCCCGAGACGCGCTTTGAGCTGCGGCCCGCGCCGCCCGCTCCCTTCCGCGCGTTTCAGGAAACCGAACTGGAGCGCCTTAAAAACCGGCTGCTGGCGGCGCAATTGGCGCATGCCGCCGAACCGGAGCTGAATACTCCGTTGCGGCACGCGGCCAATGAGGCGGCGGCGCTGGCATGGGTGACGCTTTATCCCCTGCTGGTGTTTCCGGTGTTATTCGAGGAAAAAACCCGGGCTGCCGTCCGCCAGGCCAGACGCCAGGCGCGCATCTACGCGAACAGCCGTGAACTGCTCGCCGCATGAAAACGCGAACGAAGACATCTGCCAGACCAGATTTCTTGCGAGGTGTAGTGTCCGGCCTGTGGCCGGAAGGTCGAGGCACAGCTTCGACGCTACACTTTTTGCAGAAATATCGAATGATTGAAGTGGGGACAATGCGTGTGCGGGGAGCCGTTTGCACGGGCGAAAAATCTGACGCCCGCGCCAACGGCTTCTCGCCACGCCCTGTCTGACCTTGTGGCCAATGTGGCCGCGACTTTCAAGTCGCGCACGGCCGTGACCTTTGGGTTGCGCTTCGATGGCGCAGCCTGAAGACTGCGGCTGCCATCACCTTTCCTCGATGCGCTGAATTCGCGCGCCGAGTTTTCGCAGCTTCACGTCCATGTGCTCGTAACCGCGGTCCAGGTGATAAATCCGGTTCACTTGTGTCGTGCCTTTCGCCGCGAGACCGGCAATCACCAGCGCCGCCGACGCGCGCAAATCGCTCGCCATCACCGGCGCGCCGCTCAAGGGCCGGCCGCCCTTCACAATCGCGCTCGGCCCTTCGATTTCAATGTCCGCCCCGAGCCGCGCCAGTTCGCTCACGTGCATGAAACGCGATTCAAAAATCCGCTCCGTGATGATGCTAATGCCCGGCGCCAGCGTGAGCAGCGACATCATTTGCGCCTGCACGTCCGTCGGGAAACCCGGATACGGCAACGTGGTCGCGTCCACCGCCTTGAGCCGGCCGTGGCGGCGAACCACCAGATCGGTTCCGCGGCGTTCAACCGTGACACCGGTTTCATTCAATTTGTCAATCACCGCGCGCAGGTGGTCGGCGCGCGCGCCTTTCAGCGTGACTTCGCCGTTCGTCGCCGCCGCGGCAATCGTGTAAGTCGCCGCCTCAATCCGGTCGGGAATGACCTCGTGCTCCGCGCCGCGTAATTTTTCGACGCCGGTGACGGTAATGGTCGGACTACCCGCGCCGGAAATATCCGCTCCCATCGCGGTCAAGAAATTCGCCAAATCCACCACTTCCGGCTCGCACGCCGCGCTTTCGATGACCGTCACGCCGTCGGCCAGCGCCGCCGCCATCATCACGTTTCCCGTGCCGAGCACGGTCGAACCGGCCCGCCCGCCCAGAAACATGGTTGCGCCGTTCAACTTTTTTGCCGTGGCGTCAACGTAGCCGCCTTTAATTCCAATTTTCGCGCCGAGCGCGGCAAATCCTTTCAAGTGGAGATTGATGGGCCGTGCGCCGATCACGCAGCCGCCCGGCAGCGACACGCGCGCCTTTTTCAACCGCGCCAGCAGCGGTCCCGTGATGCAAATCGAGCCGCGCATCTGGCGGATGAGATCGTAATCGGCGTAGCCGCGGATTTTTTGCGCGCGGACCGTCAGCGTGCCATGCTCGAGTTTCACCATTGCGCCGAGCGATTCAAGAATCCGCGCCATGAACCGCGTGTCGCTCAAGTTCGGCACGCGGCGGATGACGCAGGTCTCGCCGGTGAGCAAGGTCGCCGCCATGATGGGCAGCGCGGCATTTTTGCTGCCGCTGATGGTCACTTCACCGTGCAACGGCACGCCGCCTTTGATCAAAAAGCTTTCCATGTTGAATATTCTTTTCCTCCTCGTTCTCGTCCTTCGTCCTCGATTTCGATTACGAGGGCGAGGACGACGACGAGGACGATTTGGCAATCAAAATTCTCGCGCGGTGACTGTAATCTTCCTCCACCGCTTCGACAACCCACTTTTCATTCGCAAACATCCGCCGGAGAGCCTCCGCCTGGCCATCGCCGAATTCCAGCATGACTTTTCCGCCCGGTTTCAGAAACGCCGCCGCCTGCGACGCAATCAAATGATAAAAATCCAAGCCGTCCGCGCCGCCGTCCAGCGCGCCGCGCGGATCAAAGTCGCGCACTTCCGGCTGGAGCGTCGCGATTTCCGCGGATGGAATGTAAGGCGGATTGCTGATGATGAGGTCGAATCCCATCCTTCGGAGGGACGAGTTACACGAGTCCCTGATTTCTGTTTCGGCGCTTGAATTGGGTACTTGTGCCACTCGTCCCTCCGACATCAACACCGCGAATCCATCGCTTTGCACAAATTCAATCTGTTCCGCGACGTGGTGGCGCGCAGCGTTTTCGCTTGCCAGCGTCAGCGCGTCCGCCGAGATGTCCGTCGCCGTGATTTTTGCCGCCGGGCATTTCACGGCAAGCGCAATGGCGATGCAGCCCGTTCCGGTCCCGAAATCGAGCGCTCGGAGGGACGAGTTATACGAGTCCCCATCTTCGTTCTTCAAATCTGGGTCTCGTGGAACTCGACTCTCCGAAAGTTGGGTTAGAAACCGCCACCCCATTTCGGCAAGGAGTTCAGTTTCGGGTCGCGGCACGAGCGCGTGGCGGTTCACGGAGATTTCCAGTCCACAGAAAGAAGTCGAGCCGGTGATGTGCTGGAGCGGTTCACGCCGGCCGCGTCGTCTGACAAGCTCGCGCAGCGCGTCCACTTCCGCCGGCGCGAGCGTCCGCTCGAAGTTCAGATACAATTTCATGCGGGGCAGCTTGAGCAGGTGCGCGAGCAGCAATTCGGCTTGCAGGCGCGGCGATTCGACGCCTTTTTTGGCCAGAAAATCCGCGCTCTTCTGAATGACTTCGAGAACCGTCACGCAACCAATCTAAATCTCCGACGCGGAGTTCAAAGCCTAAAGTGCCGCCGGTTTGGATTCATCCGCATACTAGACTCGGCGCGCGGCCCTCAGGCCGCTTCATTGTCCGAGCGGGCATTAACGAATAATTGGCTACAGTCATCCGAACGATCTAGCGGCGTAAACGCCGCGCTCCGCCGGATTTTTCAATCACCGCCCATCCGTTTGCGGCATTGCAAATCCTGCCCGTCCGGCCTAGAATTTTTCATCGGCTGACGCACATGGCGGAATACAAAGTTCAATTCGAGGTCTTTGAAGGCCCGCTCGATCTGCTTCTTTATCTCATCAAGAAGGAGGAGGTGGACATTTACGAGGTTAACCTCACCCGGCTCGCCACCCAGTTCATCGAATACATTGACCTCATGCGCGAGTTCGACCTGGAGGTGGCCGGCGAATTCCTCGTCATGGCCTCGACGCTCATGTATATCAAGAGCCGCGAACTGCTGCCCGCCGACCAGCAGGTCGCCGTCGAAGGCGAGGAGGAAGGCGAAGATCCGCGCTGGGAACTCATCCGCCAGCTGGTTGAATATAGAAAATTCAAGGACGCCGCCGCGCAATTGCAAACGCTCGAAGCACGCCAGGAGAACATCTTCCCGCGCCTGCCCGGCAAACTGGAATTGGAAAGCACCGCGCCGCTGCCGAAACCGGACGTTTCGATCTTCGATCTGCTCAACGCCGTCAATTCCGTCCTCAAACGCTTCGGTCAACGCGACAGCAGCGGCGCCATCTTCGAGGACAAATGGACGGTCAGCGAAAAGATCGAATTTATCCTGCGCGTGATTGCCGAGCGCGGCGGCGCGCGGTTTTCGGAATTGTTCGAGACCGCCGCGGGCCGGTCCGAAGTCGTCTGCACCTTCCTCGCCTTGCTCGAATTGATCCGCCTCAAACAGGTCGTTTGCGCGCAAGGCCAAGAATTCGGCGAAATTGAAATCCGCCGTGCGGAAAACCCGGCACAAATCGCGTCAGCCGCAAATCCAGATTCAACAAACCAGTCAACCGTTGCTGAAAACGCAGGACCGGCGTCCCATCCTGCGCAAGCCAATGTCGTGGGCCAGTAGTGGCTTCCCCCGCTCCTGAGCACCAGCCACACACCCGGCGGTAATGTGCTTCGTAACGCGGCACTGTGGCAGTTCATTTTGACAATGGCGCGCTCCGTCGCCTTGCCTTGGCGTCCCGTCCTCCGTGGCAGGAATACTGCGGAGGGTGGACGGGGACGCCAGCCCTCCACGGCAGACGAGACGTCCGCCGCTACCACACCAGCGGGGGCGTTGTTCTAAATCCGAACTCCGAAGTAGGGGGCGTGAAAACAGTGGTAGGGACAGCGCGCTGCGCTGTCTCCGCCCGCGTCCAGCGGGCGGAACGAATTGTGCGAGGGTGGACCGCGGCCCTCAGGTCGATTCCGCGCCTTAACGGTGCGGTGACGGCGCAGCAGCGCGCCGTCCCTAACAATTTTGGAATTCAGGCTAAAAGCAGATCAAACCGCGCCAAGGTGATTGGAACCGCCGGATGACCTCGGCGGAAGATCAATGCGGTTCCCCCAGCGACGCACCCATCCGCTCCCGACGATCAGCACGAACTACTCTCCCGCTTCTTTTTGACCTTCCCGCGGCGGGAATTCAAAGGTGACTTTGCCGGCGTCATCCATCACCAGATATGCCGGGAACGGCCGGCCAGCCTTGGAAATGAACTGGTCGAGCAAATCCGTCTTGCGGGCCGTCAACAGTTTCTGCGCCTGCGCCCGCTCAATCGGCTGCTGCAAAATTTCCCGGCTGATTTTGAATTTGCATGGTTTCCTGTCCGCTTGTGACTTTCCACAAACATAGGCCCCGTCGGTTTCAAACACCTTGCCGCCGCACTTGGGACATTTGCCCAGCGGTTCCTTGCCGGTGAAATCCATCTTCGGCTGCGGTTCCCTGGGTTTGGCGTCCTTCGACCGTGACTTGCGTTCGCGCGGCAGAAATTCAAACGCGGTCCCGCCATTCTTGAGTACCAGAAACGCTTCAAATTTCCGGTTGTTTTTCTTCGAGACAAATCCCTTGAGCAAATCGGTCCTGCCTTCGGTGAGCAGCTTCCTGACCTGTGCCGGCTCGATGTGCTGCTGCAAAATGATTTTGCCGGTGCGGAACGTGCAGGTCTTGCCCGGGCCGGTTGCCTTCTCGCAAAGGTAACTCATCCCTGCGTCGAACACCCGGGCACCGCACTTCGGACATTTGCCGAGCGGCTCCTTGCCGGCGAAATCCACCGGCGCAGCGGGCTCGCCATTTTCGGTTCTCGGCCCATTGCCGAAATCGAACTCAATCTTGAACTCCGGCGTGAGTTTCAGCACCGCAGCGAACGGTTTGCCCAGCTTGCTCCGAAAACCCTGCAACGGCCCGATTTGTCTGTCGCTGATGAGTTTCTCGACTTCCTCAATCTCGAACATCCGGCTGCACAACGTCTTCCAGATCGCAAAATCGCACTTCACACATTGGAACTGCTTGTATTTCTCGTGGACTTCGCCGCCGCATTTCGGGCATGGCGTTCTCAACATGCCGAAGTCGCCGGGGATGGTGTCGTGCTCGTATTTTTTCGCGCGCTCGACGATGTGCCGCGTCATGCCAACAATCTCCGACATGAATTCATCCCGGCTTTTCTGCCGGCGCTGGATCTGGCGAAGCTTGAATTCCCAATCGCCGGTCAGTTCCGGCCTGGTCAATTCGGCGATGTCGAGGCCGTTGAGCAATTCCATCAGCGAAAACGCCTTGGCCGTCGCCTGCAGCTCGCGTCCGTTCCGGTGAATGTAACTTTCGTAAATCAGACCTTCGATGATGGCGGCGCGGGTGGCGGGCGTGCCCAGCCCTTTCTCACGCATCGCCTCACGCAGCTCGTCGTCCTCGACCAGCTTGCCCGCGCCTTCCATCGCGCTCAACAGCGTCGCCTCCGTGTAGCGCGGCGGCGGTTTGGTGGCGTTTTGCTTCACCTCAATGCCGCTGGTGTGGACCTTTTCATCCGGCTTCACCGGCACGAGGCTCGGGGTGTCGTCGGATTCCGCCTCCCTGCCATAGACGGTCAGCCAGCCGGGTTTGACTATGACCTTGCCGGCGCTCTTGAACGGCTCGCCCTCGACGCGCGTGA
>JBEKEJ010000101.1:0-10938 GCA_050013895.1 Verrucomicrobiota bacterium
GTCAGCATGACGGTGTATGCCGGAGACAATGACGATTTTCTCCTTTCGGCGCGCGATGGGGGAGGTCACCAGTATAATCAAAGGGCCATCAACCCGCCGCAAGCGGCCTCGGCAGCAACCGTTAATTTGGATACGACCACGAACAACTCCGCAAGCATCTGGTGCTGTCCATCCCTCCCCGACTATGCCTACGGTCTGCCTGTTTGGGACCCAGTGAACCACCAATGGCTGGTTGGCTATTGTTATTATGGCGGCGTGACCAATTGGATTAACAGCGCCGGCACCGGCTTTGGTTACAGCCCGCTGAAATTGGCCCAGTCCCATGGCTCGTGGGTTATGGCGACGGACTGTATCAACCATTACATTAGTGGCGGTGGCGATAGTTTTGGTATTGGGAGTCAGAACGGTGTTCCCCACGTGAGGATTGGAACCAAACACCCCGACGGCGCCAATGAACTCCTGGTGGATGGCTCGGTGTCCTGGGTCAGGGCTGAAGACACCTACGAACTCACTGAATTTCTGGCGAGTTATGAACACGACTTCTTTTATCAGGAGGAACTTCCCCCGTTTTTGACCAAGTTTAGCCTCCCCAAGCTCGCCTGGTCGTTTCAAATAAAGTAGAGTCGCGCGGGAATGACTGGATACAATCCGCAGGGGCATGTCACGGTCCCTGGCACAGGGGATACAGACCCGTGAAGATGCGGTTCGCTGTTTTACCAAATGGTTTTTTCGTCGGAATTATTCACCGGCTTTGACGTCGGGTTTCATCAAGAGAAACACCCGAACAGTGTGGACTGAGCGCGGGTGCGCAACCGGCTTAAGGTTTGCCCGCCAGCGAGTCCTGATATTTTGCGACGGCTGCCGTCATGGTGTTGACACTCTGGAGAATCTGACGCGCGGTCTCGGGATCAGCAATCTTGAGTCCATACGTCTTGTCAATGGCCACAACCAATTGCAGGGCGTCCACCGAATCCAGACCCAGACTGCCGGGGCCAAACAATGGCCCGTCGTCGCTGATTTCGTCCGGACTGATTTGGAGCATGAGGTTCTCCACCATCAGTCGTTTGATGGCTTGCTTGAGCGCGGCTGAATTATCCATTGCAAAATTACACCATTCACTCGGAGAAACCAATTTTACATGGAGTTGGTTTCAGCGCAAGCCGGGAAGCGATTTGGTAGTGTCCTGTTTTGCTGTAGAGTCGAGCCTGTGGCTCGACATCGGTGCACAGCGCCGACCCTACAACAATCCAATCAGGACACTGCCAGCGATTTGGCAGCGGCATGGTTTGGCCGGAGCGTGAACATCGCTCCGCGCAAATCAAGGCTTACAGCTTGCGGAACAATGCCCCGCGCTCCAATTACCGCAAATTGTGGCGCTGCCAACCATCTGGCAGTAATCTGGTTTGAAGTCATGCCGTTGGCTCCGGACCGTGTCAGGCCGCGTGGCCGCCTTTTGGCTTTTCCACCAGCGGCGCGAGCCTTTTGTCAGCCCTGTCCATGTCCGCCATTCCCCGGGGCTGGATGGACTCGGCCGCCTGCAGCGTTTTTTCTTCCTGTGCATCGGGACGAGGCGAAATTTTCGATGTCTCCGGGTATGCGCGGCGTATCAACAGGCCGCCGCCGATCAACCACCAGGCAACGGCCAGGTTAAAGACGATGGGCAAAATTGTATTCAAAATGTCGCCCCTCCCGGCAGTCTCAATCGCTCCCAAATCCAGCAGCGGCGGCACGGCGCTCAAACCGAAATAGAGAAAAATCAGTCCCAGGAGCCGGACCGCCAGGCCGAAGATGTCCTTGAATATATCACTTGGTTTCATGGCGCGTTGAATCCGTGCGTGCTTGTATTGAATGGGTTCACCAGTGGCGATGAGTTTAAGAAGCGCCTCTGACCGGTTCAAGCCCGATCACGGTTGAAGCACAAACAAGGGCGCAACTTCTCAATAACCGATCCCGGCCATAGGCCTTCAAAAGGAACGCTTCACGCGGCAGCAAGACAGGACTGGAGCCTCTGCCGCCTGAAGCCGGCGTTCCTGGGCGGCGATGTCAGGTCGTGCCCAACAAACGATGGAAACCAGCGCCGGGTCGGGGGTGTTTTCCATCGAATAATTATTTCGTCTTAGACACGCCCCACTGGATTCGCTAAATATAGGCCCCATGTTTTTTGGCCAGAGCTCCGGTAAATCAGTTCGTCCGGGCGGAAATGCGAGCCGGTCCGTCCTGCTGGTTTTACTGGCCTTGGCAGCCTTTCCCTTAACGGGCGCCGCGCTCCCCGAGCGTCTGGTCGTGGCTCTGGATGGCATCGCCTACCGCGACATGAAGGCCCTGCAGGAAGGGATTGTTTGCACAAACTTATTGGGAAAGCGGTTCCAGCGTCAGGCTTTCACTTCCCAGGAAGGATACTTTCCGGTCAGTCGTCTGGTTTCGACGTTTCCGTCCACGAGCGATGTCGCGTGGACCGACATTTTCGGCGACCGCCCGCTGCCCGGTTACCAGCGCACTTATTTCAGCGCGGCGGCGAATTCGCAAATCGTCATCAACGGCATCACTACCACCATGGAGCACGAAGCGCAAATGCACTGGGAGTTGGAGAACAATGCGCTCCGTACCATGGGTTACGTTTATCCGGTTCACACGTATGCATACGAGACGCACGAAATGATCAAGGGCTTCTGGAACGACGATGACAACCATGGCAGCTTTTACGTCTATATTCGTGCTACGGACGACGCCCAGCACCTGGACCGCGACATTTTCGCCATGCTCTGCATGCTGGACAAGCAAATCCAGGAACTGCGCGCCCGTTACCAGGCGCGGGAGGGGCGTGACCTCCAGGTCCTGATTCTCTCGGATCACGGGCACAATCACGCCGGCTCCGCCAAACGCGTCCAAGTGGTCGCCTTTCTAAAAGAGGCCGGCTACCGGATAACCGAGTCCCTGAATAATCCAAAGGATGTTGTCCTGCCTACGACCGGGATCGAATCGTGGGTGGAAATCCACAATGCGCCCGCCGAGACCGGGACACTCGTGCAACTGCTCACGCAATTGAAAGGCGTGGACATCGTATCGGGGCGGGATCCGAACCAGCCCAACCGTTTCCTGGTCATGAATTCCCGGGGCGAACGGGCCATGATCGACTGGAATCCTGCCAAGAACACGTACCGTTATTCCATCGGACAGGGCGACCCGCTCAATTACCGTCCGGTGGTCGAGGCGCTCGCCCGAAAGAAACTGCTGGACGCCGGCGGCTTTGCGACGGCCGATGCCTGGATGGCGGCGACGCTGACCAATCGCTATCCGCTGGCGCTGGAACGGATTGTCCGCGGCCTCACGCGCGTCACTCTCAATCCCGCAACCATTCTCATCAGCCTGAGCAATGACTACGTTCACTGCGGCTGGCTGATCGAAAAAGGCGCCGACCTGTCAACCTTCAGCAGCACGCATGGCGGGCTGGACAACCTCAACTCGGACGGGATTGTGTTGAGCAATTTTGCCGCAACGCAGGATACTTCCAGTGACCGGGTCGCCGGCCTGTTCGATGATTTTCCGGGAGTGCTCGATTTTCGCACAGTGCAGAATGGCGCCGAATGGGTAACCAGGCATGAACAAGCCCTGACGCGGATTGCGCGCGAGCCGTTTGATCGGGATTACAAGTTGCTGCCGGACAATGAGGTTTTTCTGCGGGTCTGGTCACCGCAATTTACCCGCCTGGACCTCAATGCTCCCGTCGAAGCAACCATCGAGAAAGTCCAACATTTCTCAAACACACAAAACCCGCGCCGGGATGCGAGACCCGTGGTTGCGCTCGGACGGCACCTGACCTTCAATCACCCGATTTCCTTTCCTGACAAATGCGCTTACGAAAGAGCTTATGCGCTCCCTCCCGACTTGACGCTGAAGCCGCAAGCCGAGTACCGGATTTCAGGATGGATTCGCGACCGGAGGAAAAGCATCAACCTCTTTGATTTCAATTTTTATACCGATAGCCAGGGGCGACCGGCCGCGTACTGAACAGAAACAAGCATTTCTCCTGGTCGGGTTGCCGTAATGCCGATCTTCTTGAGGCAGCCTACGGTTCGGTGGCCGTAAAGACTTTTCCGTTGCGGGCACAAATCATCTGCGCGACGTACCGGCCTGAAAGCGCGGCCGACGGCAGGCCGCCGCCCGCCACCACCCAGTGGCCGGCCATGTAGAAATCCTTGAGTCCCGGCAGCGTGTAAGGGATGCGCCGGCCCAGAATGCGCGGCGTCGGCAGCCAGCCTTCGTAACTGCCCTGCCAGTTGCCGGTGTAGCGCACAAACGTCGCCGGCGTCGCAATGTCGGAACGATCCAGGTTTTGAGCCAACCCGGGGAATCGTTTGTCGAGGATGGCGATGATTTCCTGCACGATTCTTTTTTTCTCGGCCCGGTAACATTGCGCGTCACTCTTCTTCAAGCCGGTCCAGAACTCGTAGCGGGTCGGCAACCGGACCGTCATGACGGCAGTGCCTTCCGGGCAGAGCGCCGAATCGGAGCCAAACGTCTCCACTTCCAAACGGTTGTGCCGCGTTTGATCATCCACGCGGAGTGGCTGAGCCAAGGGGAGATTGAGGGTGTGCGGCGCATCCGGGAAGGTTTTTTTTATGCCCAATGAAACCTGAATGATGGCCGGAAAGGGCCGGCAATTTTCATAAAGGTAACGGATCTTCCCGTCCACAAAACGGCCATCCAACATTTTGAAAATCGTCGTGTGCCCGTCCGCGCAGGAAACGACGGTCGAGGCGGGGACGACGGTTCCGTCGTCGCAGCGGACGCCGGTGGCGCGATGGTTCGCGACGATGACCGAAGCCACTCTGGCTTTGTACCGCAGGGTTCCGCCCAGGCGGGTGTACCGGTCCGCAATCGCCATGGCAAAATCCCATGAACCGCCGGCGACGAATCCGCAGTTGTTGCGGGTCCGGAACGCCAGCACCATCACGAGCACCAGGGCCGACATGTGCTCATTGCTGGCGATGGCGCTGAACGCTTCGCGCACGAGATGGTTTTTGTAGCGGGCCAGGTAGGTCGTGATGGGCAGGTTTTTCCATCTCAAGATGACGGGCAGCATTGGCAGGTAACGAAGGCCGGTCCTCATTTTCTCCCGATGCGTCATCAATTCCACCGGTTTGTCGAGCGGCGGCTCCAGCGGAGCACAGCGACGCGCCGCCCGCACCAGTTTGTCAATCAAGGCGCTGTCTTCGGGCGCGATGCGTTTGAACTCGCGCGCGAGTTTGTCCAGGTCTGACGGCACGACGAGGGCTTTGCCGTTGGCGTCTTCGACCCGGAGTATTTCTTCGTTGGCGAGAACTTTTCGGCCGGCGATCGCCCCGAGTTCCATCCAGATTTGGTGGAAAGCCGAGGGTGGCTGGGCGCCAATCAGCCAGCGCAGGCAGCCGTCGAAGACATACGGCCCGCGGTGCCAGGCCGTGCATAATCCGCCAGGGAGCAGACTCGCCTCCAGAATCTCGGTCTGGATCCCGTTCATTTGCAGGTAGCAGCCGCAGGAAAGACCGGCGATGCCAGCGCCGATGATGATGACTTTTCCATTCCCCGGAGCCGCGGCGGCGGAGTCGGGCGTTTTGGGTATGGCGCGAGGCTGGTTCTCAACGCGCATCGCTTCAGTAGCCATCGAAATTGTTATTGGCCGGTCTGGTGCAGGCCATCCGGCGTTGGGAAATATTGATGACCCAGGAGGCCATGTTAGCCTTGGTCACCGGCAAGGGCATACGGGAGACGATGGAAGGCAGGCTGTAAAAATCCCGATACATTTTCCGAACGTTTTGTTCCAACTCCGCCGGCGAGCCGTAAGGCGGCTTGATATAGCAGAGCTGGCCCGGCCAGCGATCGATGTTCCGGTTGTCCGTGATCCGGTCTTCGCCCTGGAGCCGGTCATAAAGTGGCGTCCCCTTGACCGGCGTCAGAATGTTGAAGTAGGCAGCCGGAACTTTGTGGTGCCGAAGAAACTTCAGCGTGGCGCGAACCGCGCCTTCGGTCTCGCCGTCCCAGCCAAAAATGAAATTCAAGGAATAGCTGATGCCGCGGCGACGGAGATTGGCCAGCATTTCCTCGTAGCGCGAGGTCTTGTTGAACCGCTTGTGCATGTCTTCCAGCGTATCGGGATTGATGCTCTCGATGCCGATATTCACGTGCAAGAGGCCGCTGCGCTGCGCGAGGTCCAAAAATTCCCGGTCGTTGCACAGGTAGGAGGACCACAATGCCGACCACCGCACCTTGAGCGGGACCAACGCTTCCATGAGTTCCATCGCATGACTCCGCTTGCCGCCAAAATTGCTGTCGCCGAACAGAATGTTTCGCAAGCGCCAATGCTTGATTTCTTCAACCACTTCGGGCACGGGCCGGCAACGGTAAGTCTCACCCAGCAGAAAACGTTCGGAGCAGAATTCACATCGGAAAGGACAGCCCCGCGAAGCCGAGACCGTGAAGGTCTTGAAAGGCCCGTAGCGACGCAGGTTCAACAGTTCGTAACGAGGCCGGGGCAGACCGGCGAGGTCGGGCCGCAGGTCCGCCCGGTAAATCTGCTTCAATCGTCCCTGAAGGGCGTCCTCCAACATTTGAGTCCAGATGCCTTCGGCTTCACCAATGCCGACTGCGTCGCAATGTTCTCCCGCCTCTCCGGCATGAAAGAATGTGTGCGGGCCGCCGAGCATGACCGGCACGCCGCGTCGGCGGAACTCGTCGGCGATGTCATAGGCGCGGTAAGAGTTGAGCGTCCAGGTCGTGATGGCGACCAGATCGGCGGGGCAATCAAAATCAATCGGTTCCAGTTGTTCGTCGAGAAGTTTGATTTCCCAATGCGCCGGAGTCAGGGCCGCCAGATAAGGGAGCGTCAGCGGCACCACCTGGCGGCGGCGAACCTTGAACACCGTGCGATCCGCCCTGGAGCGGTAATACGACGGTTGAATGATCAGGAGCCGATGAGCCATGTTACAAGAGAAATGGGCGCGACCAGGATCTCGGAGTCACGCATTGTCGTCATGAACTTTGAACGGGGGTAGGGATGGCGCGCTGCGCCGTCCGCGCCGCGTTCAGCGGCGCAAGGGTTCCGCCCGCTGCCAGCGCGGGCGGGGACATCGCAGCGCGATGCCCCTACCGAAGTCCGGTCCATGGAAGAAAGGAAACCGACGCACAATCTTTTGCTCGGCTGCTTCATTGTCACCACGCTAACTGTCATAAAATCCCGCCGTCAACCTTAAGGACGGAACCGGTCACGTAGCTGGCTTCGGCACTCGCCAGAAAACGGACCGCTGCCGCCACCTCTTCGGGTCGGCCAAAGCGGCGCATGGGAATTCTCACTTGGGCGGCCTTTCGTTCCTCTCCGGCCAGAGCGGCCAACGCCTCGGTCTCCACAAAGCCAGGACAGACGGCATTCACCGTAATGCCAATGCGCGCCACTTCCTTGGCGAGCGAATGCGTCAGGGCGACGACTCCCGCTTTGGCCGCGGCGTAATTGGCCTGTCCGGCGGGAGCCAGGAGCGCGCTCAAGGATGACAGATTCACAATGCGGCCGGCGCGCTGGCTGATCATCGCCGGCAACACGGCCTGGCAGCCGTGAAAAACTCCGTCGAGGTTCGTCGCCAGAACACGTTCCCATGAATCCGGCGGCATGGTGGCGAGCAGGGAATCTTCGTGGCTGCCTGCATTATTGAGCAGCACGTCAATGCGGTTGTGACGCGCGAGAATTTCATTGACCGCCTGCTTCCACGATTCGGGCGAGACAACGTCCAGGGCGATGCAGAAACAACGGTCGGGATTTTCGTGCGCCAGTTTGTCGGCGTGTTCACGCCGGGAGCGGACTCCGAGCCAGACCATGTTGGCGGGTGATTCTTCGAGGAAGGCGCGTGCGATGGCCTGGCCCAAGCCGCCATTGGCGCCTGTAATCAAGATGACCCGCAAGCTCATGACTGGATGTTGCCGGGGGATTTGCCGGCGGACAAATGAGAAATGGCGGAATCGGCGTGCACAAACCGCGCTCCGATTGCCTGCTGATTGGAACCGACCAGACTGACGTTGGCCGCCGCGAACTGTCCGCCAGCCACCGCATCACATGCTGCGACGCATTGCCAGGCGGCGGCGGCCATCAGTCCTTCGCCCAAAATGCGTTTCGGGCTGAGGCGCGAGCCGGTCCAATCACGCCACGCGGCAAGTTCCGGCGCATCCGCGCGTGCGCTCTTCCCAAGGCCATCGCAGAGCAGCTCTCGAGGACATGGGGCGACTTTGGAATCGCCCTCCGGGGTCATGCGCCGCGCGATTGGAGCGCCGGCCTCCGGTCCGGCGTGTTGAGAATTGTTGCCATCTGAATCGTGCCGGGCCGGAGGCTGGCGCTCCGATTTATAAGCAGAGCTCCTGGCCAGTTGATCGCGCATGGCACGGGCGGCCTGCGCCCGGCTAAGATGCGCGGAGTAAGTTTGTGGGTCCGTGATGGCGGCCAGTTCAATACCGGCCGACAGTCCTGGTTCACGGCACAAACACAAGGCCCCGGCGCCAGCGGTGAGAATCGCTGAGCGTTCGAGATGCCAAAGCGCGTCCGCAAGAATCCAGTTGGTTTCTTCAGCCCCGATGACGAGGCACATATCCACACGATTTTCTTCCAGCCACTGTGTGCCGAGGGATACTCCTTGCAGAAAAGCGGCTGGATCGCCCACCAGGGTGCAGGCCAGTGAAACTTTTTCCAGGACTGCGGCGACGTGGCTGGCTGGCGCAGCATAGACGGTTTCGGGAAACAGGAGCGGACTGGCGGTCGCGGGATCCTTGAGTGTCTCGTCAAAAAAACGGCAGGAATAATTCACGCACCCGGCTTGAAGACAAACGACCAGACCTAAACGGCATTTCGGATCGGGGTTCGCGCGCAATCTGGCCATGGCCTCGAGGGCGGCTGACACAATGTAGTGTGTGATTGGACTTGTGCGCCGCAGGCGTGGATGCGCCAGAAATTCGGGACGCGCGGCCGGATTTGGCACGAGTCGCGCCCGAAGTGGCTTCTCCCAACCGGGCCGTTCCACGGTTTGAGTAGGCAGGGGTTCGCCCCTGTCCAGCGCTTCACACAGGACGGTGGCATTCCAGCCGGCGGGCGATACCGCGCCCAATCCCGCTATGAAAACCCGGCTCATGCCCACCTCCTCAAAATCAAGGTCGCATTGACACCGCCGAAACCGAATGAGTTGGAGAGCGCGACATTCACGCGCGCGTCCTGTGGTTTGTGCACAATGGGGAAGCTGCAGGCCGGGTCGGGAGTCTTGAATTCAATCTCCGGCGGCAGCCATTGTTCGCGCAAAGCCATCAGGCAAATCACTGCCTCGACCGCGCCGGCGCCGCCGAGGAGATGCCCGATGCTGGCCTTGGTGGAACTGACCGGCAGGGTCGCGGCGCGGCGGCCCGCCCATTCGTTGATGGCGAGTGCTTCCGAGCTGTCGTTGAGCACCGTGCCCGTGCCGTGAGCGTTGATGTAATCAATGTCATCGGGTGTGACGCCCGCCGTCGCACAGGCTTGTTTCATGACCGTCAGCGTCGTATCACCACGCGGGTGCGGCTGGGTGAGATGATGGTGGTCAATGGCCGTGCTGTAGCCGATGAGTTCTCCCAAAATGGACGCGCCCCGGCGGCGCGCGCTTTCAAGTGTTTCAAGGGCGACGATTGCCGCGCCTTCACCCAGTGCCAGACCATCGCGCCTGGCGTCGAATGGCCGGCAGATGGTGGTCGAGAGCGCCTGCAAAGCATCAAAACCCGAAAACACAAGTTCACTGAGCGCGTCATATCCGCCGGCCAGAACGCACTCCGCCCGGCCATAATGAATCAGCTCCCAGGCGTGGCCGATGGCATTGCTGCCGGAAGCGCAGGCATTCGAGACGATCGTGATCGGTCCGCTGGAACCGAGGGCGTCGAGAATCATTCGCGCCTGGACCTGCGGCTGGTAATGAACGGCCCGGGTCGGCTGCTGACGATGGTGGCGCGGCATTTGCCTTGCCTGGCGAAAATACGCCTCGCCGAGTGCCATGCCGCCCGCGGTCGTGCCTAAAACCAGCGGCAGGTTCTCCGCAGGTTTCCAGCCGGATTGCCGCCACGCCTCACAAGTCGCCAGCAGCAGCAGGGAAGCGGCGCGGTCAAGTCTGTTGATTTGTCTCGCGCTAAGATGGGTTGATGGCGGGGTCGCCGGCAAATCAACTTCCGCCGCGCTCTTCGCCCGCTGACGGCTGACATCGAACAGCGTCACAGGACGAAAGGCCGTGCGCCCGGTTCGAAAACCTTCTGCGTTGGGTGTCCAGCCCAAGCCCAGAGCCGTAACAATTCCAGCGCCGGTGATGACGACTCGCGGAAGCGTTCGGGAAGGAGTCGTTGTCGGAAAGAGCATGACGGTTGAATGACAGAGGGATTTGGCTGGGTCAGGGTGCAGGCGGGTGATGACACACCACTCGCCGGCCGGGTCTTGCGTTTACGGCATAACTGGCATCGTTCAATTCGGTTCCAAAGTATAATTCCGCGCCCTCAACAGGCAACGGAAAATCCGGCAGTGTCCTGTTTTGCTGTAGCGTCGAGCCTGCGGCTCGAAATCGGCGCACAGCGCCGACACTACAACAATCAAATCAGGACACTTCCGAAACTCCGCCGGCAAATTGCCCCAGTGTGGAGAATTTTGCCTCGATTCCGGGCGAAATTCAACCCAAGCTCCGCTGATGTTTGCAACGAAGGCATGCGCGGCCGTGATCCCCTGTTTCAACGAGAGCGCGGCCATCGCAACTCTGGTCGCAGCCGTGCGCCAATACCTTCCCACGGTAATAGTCGTGGACGACGGCTCGACCGACGACACCTCGAACCTGGCCGGCGGGGCAGGGGCGGTGGTGGTCAGTCACCAACGAAATCTCGGCAAGGGCGCCGCGCTCAGAACCGGTTTGGCGCTGGCACTGACGC
>JBEKEJ010000102.1:0-12428 GCA_050013895.1 Verrucomicrobiota bacterium
GACCGGCGAACGTCTCGAATCTGCTGTCGGATTGAGGAACCGATTTCAGGCAGCAGTTGCTCATGCCTTCTCTTATACCAACCCCTTGCCCCAATTACCCCCTCAAAAATTGAGATGCGCCCGCCGGCCCTTCCTTTTCAGAATTAAGTTTGACAGCCGGGCGGGGCCGTTTATCTTAAACCGCAAACATTATGGCTGAAACTCCAAACATTCCAACGGGCGCCGTGCCGCCGAAAAAGGAAACCGGCAAGGTGCAACCCAAAAAGGAAACCGTCCGCATCAATCTACCGCCCAAACCGTCCACCGCGCCCACCATCAAGCTGCCGACGCTGCCGCCCGGCGGTCCCACCGGGGCCCCCAGTGCGGCTCCGTTGCCGTCCGCGGCCAAGTCCGCGCCGACCCTGCAACGCACAACCGCCGCTGCGCCCGTCTCGCAACAACGTCCGGCGCCAGCCGCGCACAGGCCCGCCCCTGCGCCGACAGTCGGCGGACTTGACAAAGGTCTGGCAATTTTCGCCGCGATCGCCGGTGTGGCGGCCCTCGCCGTCACGGCTTATTTGGTTTGGATGCTTCCCATCGGCAATTGATTTAACCCGGTCTTAACGCTGGAATCGTTCAGTTATGGCATCGCCTTCGATTATCACGCTCACGCAGGGAAATTTTTCAGAGCAGGTCCTGCAATCGACCGCGCCCGTGCTCGTGGATTTTTGGGCCGAATGGTGCGGCCCGTGCAAAATGATCGCGCCGCTGCTCGACGAGCTGGCCGATGAATACGACGGCAAGGTTAAAATCGGCAAGGTCAACATTGACGAGCAGCAGAACCTCGCCGCCGAATACGGGGTCCGCGCCATTCCCACGCTGCTCGTTTTCCACCATGGCGAGGTCGCCGACCAGCTCGTCGGCGCGCGCAGCAAGCGCGACCTCAAGGCCAGCCTCGATCGCGTCGCCGCGTGACGCAGGCCGGTCCCGCGAGGCGGGGATTATGCCGCTCATCGTCTCGCCCCGACAATTCGCCCAACGCGCCGAGTTCTATCATCAACTCGCCCAATGCACCTCCGCCGGCATCGGCGTGATCCGCGCACTGGAGCAAATCAAAGCCGGCCCGCCGGCCCGTTCGTTCCGGGAACCGCTCCAACGCCTCCTTGACAAACTCGCCGAAGGCGCGACGCTGGCCGAATCCTTGCAACAACTTGGCTGGCTGCCCGCGTTTGACGTCGCGCTGGTAGAAGCCGGCGAACAGAGCGGACGGCTTGACGCCTGCTTCCGCCTGCTCGCCGATTATTACAATGAACGCGCCACCATTGCGCGCCAGGTCATCGCGGACTTGATTTATCCGGTGGCGTTATTTCACATGGCCATTTTCATCTTTCCGTTTGCGCAATTCTTCCTCTCCGGAAACCTGCTGGTTTACCTGGCCAAAACGTTCGGCGTATTGATTCCGATTTACCTGTTTGCCGGGCTGGCCATCTATGCCACCCAGAGCAAACACGGCGAACGATGGCGCGCGCGCAGCGAATCCCTTCTGCGGCGCATCCCCGTGCTTGGCACCGCGCGACATTATCTCGCCCTGTCACGGCTTGCGGCGGCACTTGAGGCGCTCAACAACGCGGGCGTCAACGTGGTCGCCGCCTGGGATTTGGCCGCCGCCGCCAGCGGTTCGCCCGCCCTGCGACGCGCGGTGCGGGCGTGGAAACCGCAGGTCGCCGCCGGCCAAATGCCTTCCGAAGCCGTGCGCGCCTGCCGGCTGTTCCCGGAAATGTTCGCCAACCTTTACGCCAGCGGCGAAGTCAGCGGCAAACTGGATGAATCGCTCCGCCACTTGCACCGGGTTTACAACGAGGACGGCGTGCGCAAACTCCACACCTTCGCGCAATTGACACCGCGCCTGGTTTATCTTCTGGTCGCGCTGATGATTGCCTACAAGGTCGTCCAATTCTGGCTGGGCTACTTCAACGAAATCAACAACGCATCGCATTTTTAATTTCAATCGGAAAACCGAAGCTGAGATGGGGAGCGCACGCGCCTCGCGTGCTGTTTTCCGCGCCCTTCCGCGGCGCGCCAAAGCGCGCCAGCGCGACGGCGGCGCGGAAAATCTTCCACGCAGCAGGATTTTCCGAGGTTTAAAGCCGGCGCCGCCCGCGAAAGAGCCGGACGCGAGGTGCGTCCAGTCACACCCGGCGGGTGTGCTCCCCCTGTTTCAAAATTCGGGTTTAATTCCACTTTGCCGTTCTTAAATTCGCAGCTAATTTGCTCGCATGACTTTAAGCGAAATTCTTGCCAATGAGGAAGTTCGCCGGCGCGAGTTCCCCGTCGCGCGCGACAAGATTTTCCTCGCGCATGCCGGCGTTTGTCCGCTGCCGCGCCGGGTGGCCCAGGCCATTGCCGATTGTGCGACGCGAGGCACCACCGGCGATCAGGAAACTTTCGTCGTTCCCGACCGCCTGAATGAGGCGCGGAAACTCGCGTCGCAGTTGCTGAATTGCCAGCCGGACGAAATCGCGCTCGTCGGGCCAACGTCGCTGGCGTTGAGCTTCGTCGCCGCCGGTTTGAATTTTTGCAAGGGCGAAAACGTTCTGATTTACCACGACGATTATCCCTCGAACGTTTATCCGTGGATGGCGCTGGCCGCTCGCGGGGTCGAAGTCCGCCTGCTCAACACGCGCGGCCTCGGCGTCATCCGCCCGCAGGACGTGATGGGGCAGGTGGACGAAAACACGCGGCTCGTCGCGCTGGCGTCCTGTCATTTCATCAGCGGCCACCGGCTCGAACACGAAGCCATTGGAAAATTTCTGCGCGACCGCGGCATCCTGTTCTGCCTCGATGCCATCCAAACCCTCGGCGCGTTTCCGACCACGGTGGAGCACGTGGATTTTCTGGCCGCCGACGCGCACAAGTGGCTGCTCGGACCCTGCGGCGCGGGCGTGTTTTACGTCCGGCGCGAATTGCAGGAAAAGTTGAACCCGCCGGTCTATGGCTGGCACAACGTGCGGAACCCGGATTTCGTCGCCCAGGAACAGATTGTCTTCCGCCACGGCGCGGTCAAATACGAAGCCGGCACCCATAATATGCTCGGCATCGTTGGTTTGATCGCCGCGATGGAACTCACCCTGGAAATGGGCGTCGAAAACATCGCCGCCGAATTGCTCCGCAAACGCGCGTGGCTCGTCCCCGCGTTGCAGGCGAAAGGCTTCACGGTCTTGAACGCCAATGCGAAAGCGAAAAACGCGAGCGGCATCGTTTCATTTTACCAGCCGGGCAAGGACCTCGCGGCCTTGCATAAAAAGCTGGCGGGCGCCGGCGTCGTCACGTCACTGCGCACGGACCGCAAGGGGCAAAATTACCTCCGCCTCTCGCCGCATTGCTACAACACGGACGCGGAACTGGAGCGCGTGCTGGAATTGTTCTAATCGCAAACTTCAGTCCGCGTCTTCTTCGCAGCGCGCGGCAAACCCGGCTCATCATTCGCCAAAATCCGGCGAGTGTTTCTTTGCCTGAACCTTGATCTTCTGATATTCTAAAAATCCGGTTTTTTCCCGGAATCTAATCGAGCGCATCATGTCATCGGAGCAAGAGATTGCCGGCGCAATCGCGCCGGATTCAACCGGAGTGGTTCCGTCGTCGTTGCCTCCCGGTTTGCCGGCGCAGTGCAGCCGGATGTCGCTGCTGGGCGTGGATTATTTCCACGTGAAAACCCGCGATGGCGGCGACCTTTATTTGACCCGTTTTGGCGCGCCATTCTGGCGGCATCTGTTGCCGGAGAACTGGTATGCGCCGGACTGGTTCGAGGCCAAACGCGAACGGCTCGAAGGCACCAGCATGGTTTACAAGGTGCCAACGCGCGTGGTGGACGGCGCCGCCTTGAACCTCGTCGTCAAATGGTCGCGCGTGGGCGAAGTCGTTCCCATGGACACGCTCACCATCAACAAGTTCATCCACGCCGAGTTCAACAGCCCGTTCGAGGAATTTTCGGTTCTGACGGAACTGCGCAAGGGTGACTCCGGCCCGGCGGGCATCCGCATTCACACGCAACGGCCGCTGGCGATTTACGTGCCCAGCCAGCGGTTGCAACTCTGGCAGACGGGGCGTTCCGAGGACAAAATCAACGCGAAAATCGCGCGCCATCCCGGCGTGGAAATTGACATCCTCCGGCAATACGTCGTGCTTTACGGCTGGATCAAGGGGCGGGACGCGGTCGAGACGGCGGAGTTCTTTCATCTGGAAGGCAAGCGACGGTCGGAGTTCCTCGCGCTCACGACCAGCCTGGTCACGCACGAGCTTTGGCAGAAGGGCTACCGCGTCGTGGACATGAAGCCCGAGCACATCATTTTGCGTCCCGGTCCCAATCATTCGCTGTTGCGCGATCGCAACGGGCAGTTTGCGTACGCGCTGGTGGACTACGAATTGCTCGAACGGACGCCCGAACACGAACAGGCTGTGCGCACGGCCAATCGCCAGCTTTATCTCAAGCACATGGCCCGGCGGTTTGAAGCGGACGTCGCCAAGCCGCTGCCCGCCCACCTGCAGGCCATCAACATCCTGGGCGTGGATTACATCTGCGGCCGCGCCGAGAGCACCGGCGGCATGCTCTGGGTCGTCGGCAAAGACCCCGATTTGTTCACGTACTTCCTGCCGGAACGCTGGCGGCGCACGCCCAAGCGAAAGTTGTCTTCGCACAACCAGATCTTCCACACGCGCACCAAGGACAACATCAACCTGGTCTGGAAGGTTTCGCGCATGGGTGATCCGCCACCCCAGTTGACCCATCCCGAGGCCAACCAGCCGGCGGCGCGCGAATACGGTTTCAACAGTCCGTTCGAGGAATTTGCCTTCGCGCTCGAACTCAGCCGGAACGGTGTCAAGACGGTTTATCCCCGCGCGATTTACATGACCGGCCGCCGGCGCGGGCAGAACCGGCAGGCTACCGACGGGCGGCGTTATGCCGCGTTGGCGCATTTGCGCACGCCGGAGGGCGACCTGCTCGTCCGCAAGGAATACGACTACATCACCATCTGGGGTTTCTGGAACGGGCCGGACGAATGGCTGGCCGTGGCCGACGGCAGCTTTTATCACGCCGTCAATGCCAAACGGGCTTGTGCCAGGAAATTGATTTCCAAACAACTTCTGGCGGAGTTGGTGCAACTGAAGGCGGAGAAACTGGCGCACTGCGGCTTCGAGGATTTGAACCCCAAACCGGACCATTTGCTAATCTCGTTCGACCCGGCGGACAAGCTGGTGATGGAATCTTCGGACAAACCCGAGGCGCGCCTCTGCAATTTCGAACTGGTCCGCCGCCGGCCGGCGATTCAAGATATGCCGGTGATTTGATTCACCGCCGGAGCGCCGGCCTCCGGCCCGGCGGTTGTTCGATGGTCCGATTGTTTGCAGCCCATTCCAAAGTTTGCGGCGCTCTGCCGGGACGCCGCCACGGAAAATAATTTCGCCCAATAACCTGTTGCCATCCGGCGTTTTTCTGGTATGCTCATTTTCCCTTTTCACCCGGTCAATCACCGGTGGAATCGGGCAAACGGTTCAATTCGCATCGAGTTGATGCGGCTTGTCGCGCCAACTTGTCTCGTCGAAGTCAGACGAAGACGGAAGCGGAGCGACGGCGGACCACAACAACATCAAACATCAATCCCGTGTTCCGCGGGATGCTGCGACGAAGGTTTGGAGTGCGCGGACATATCCGCGCTTTGGAACGACGCGACACGTCGCGTCGAAGAAAGCGGCGTCAAGCCGCCGCAGTCCAAATTTCGCGCGGTCACAACCAAAGGAAGTCTTGTGTTAAGCATCGGCATCAAAGAATTATTGGATACGGGCGTCCATTTCGGACACCAAACGCGGCGTTGGAACCCCAAGATGAAGCCGTTCATCTTCGACGCGCGCAATGGCATTCACATCATTGACCTCAG
This sequence comes from Verrucomicrobiota bacterium, assembly GCA_050013895.1. GTDB lineage: Bacteria > Verrucomicrobiota > Verrucomicrobiia > Limisphaerales > UBA11358 > UBA11358. The sequence continues at coordinate 5,913 of JBEKEJ010000102.1, forward strand.
CAAAACCCTCACCCAGCTCGAAACGGCGTGCGATTTTCTGACCGCCACGGTGCGCAAGGGCGGCAAAGTGCTGTTCGTCGGCACCAAAAAGCAGGCGCAGCACGCCATCAAGGAAATCGCAAAGGAATGCGGACAGTTTTATGTCATCGAACGCTGGCTCGGCGGCACGATGACGAATTTCAACACGCTCAAACGTTCCATCGCCCGGCTCAAGGAAATTGAAAAGATGGACGCCGATGGCTCGCTGGCCAGATACGGCAAGCAGGAACAGGCGGTCATCCGCCGCGAAGCGGCCCGGCTGCACAAATACTTCGACGGCATCCGCGAAATGGACCGGATCCCCGCGGCGATCTTCGTCGTGGACATCAGGCGCGAACACAACGCCGTGGCCGAGGCGCGCAAACTCAAGGTGCCCGTCGTCGCCATCGTGGACACGAATTGCGACCCCGACCTCGTGGATTATCCCATCGCGGGCAACGACGACGCCATCCGCTCCGTGCGCATGATTCTGGCCACCATCAGCCAAATCATCACGCAAGCGCAGGCGGAATATGAATCGAAACGCGCGCGCCGGCCGGCGACCGAAGGAGCTGCTCCGGCAGAAGCGCAACCCGCCACCGCCGCGCCGGTTGAGACGCCCATCACCGAAATTGCGCCGGTTGGAGCGGTTCCGCCGGTGTTGTCCTGAAATTTCCGGTAGCTCTCAACCCTCAACCCTCAACTCTCAACCGATTGGTATGGCTCAAGTTACTGCTGCTGACGTGAACAAACTGCGCGAGATGACCGGCGCGGGCATGATGGATTGCAAACGCGCGCTCGTGGAAGCGAAGGGCGACATCAGCGCCGCCGTGGACATCCTCCGCAAAAAAGGCCAGGCCACCGCCGCCGTGAAGGCCGCGCGCGAGGCCCGGGAAGGCGCCATCGCCCAATTCATCGCGCCCGGCGGACAGCTCGGCGTGCTCGTCGAGGTGAACAGCGAAACGGATTTCGTCGCGCGCAATGATACGTTCCGCGCCTTTTGCGATGACGCGGCAAAACGGCTTGCCGCGGACCCCAAGGCGGACCTGGAAGCCGATCGCGCGGCGCTCGTCGCCAAAATCCGCGAGAACATCAAAATCGCCCGGCACGCGCGCATGGAGGTGAACGGCAACGGGCTGATCGCCGGTTACATTCACACCGGCGAAAAAATCGGCGTGCTCGTCGAGGTCGGCGCCGGCAAGGCAGAGACCGTCGGCAAGGACGACTTCAAGCAGCTCGTCAAGGACATCACGCTTCAAATTGCGGCGGGCCATCCGCACGCGGTCTCGCGCGAGCAAGTGCCGGCGGCGGTCATCGCCAAGGAACGCGAAATCGCCGCGCAATCCGACCGGCTCAAGGGCAAGCCGCCGCAGGCTATGGAGAAGATTCTCCAGGGCATCCTGGAAAAATTTTACCAGACCTATTGCCTCGTGGACCAGGGCTTCGTGAAACGCAATTCCGAGGTGAGCATGAAGGAGCACGCCGCGCAGATTGCCAAGCAGCTCGGCGACGAAATCACCATCCGCCGTTTCGTGCGTTTCCAAGTCGGTGAAAGCCCGGCGTAACCCGGAGCGCGGAGCATTGCTCCGCGATATCCGACATGATCTTCGCGGAGCGATGCTCCGCGCTCCGATTGCAGCACAAAGGCGTTCAAATGGGCGCCTTATTTGTTGGAGGGCGCGTCTTTGATTTGACGTTCCGCGCGCCGGCTGTTAAACATTTTCAAATGTTGCGCCCGCTCCAACTCGCATGACCGCCGCCAAAAGCCCCAAATATTCCCGCGTCCTGCTCAAGCTTAGCGGCGAGGCGCTCGGCGGCAAAGGTCGCGGCAACATCTGCCCCCAAGCCGTGCAGGACATGGCGGAACAAATCCGCGAGGTCCGCGAACTGGACGTGCAGGTGGTCGTCGTCGTAGGCGGCGGCAACATTTTTCGCGGATTGTCCGGCAGCGAACGCGGCATCGAACGCGCCACCGGCGATTACATGGGGATGCTCGCCACGATCATCAACGCGCTGGCGCTGCAGGACGCCCTCGAAAAAATCAACGTGCCCACCCGCGTGCAAAGCGCCATCACCATGTCGCAGGTCGCCGAGCCATTCATCCGCCGGCGCGCCGTGCGCCATCTGGAAAAGGGCAGGGTGGTCATCTTCGGCGGCGGCACGGGCAACCCGTACTTTTCCACCGACACCGCCGCGGCATTGCGCGCCACCGAAATCGGCGCGGAAGTGATTTTGAAGGCGACCAAGGTGGACGGCATTTACGATTGCGATCCGCAGAAAAATCCCAAGGCAAAACGGTTCGCGCAAATCTCCTACTTGGAAGCGCTGCAAAAGCAGCTCAAGGTGATGGATTCGACGGCATTTTCGCTTTGCATGGACAACAAGATGCCCATCATCGTCTTCGATTTGTTCAAGCCGCACAATCTCCGGCGCGTGGTCATGGGCGAAAAAGTGGGAACACTCGTGACGGGATGAGGCGCTAAACCCGAAATCCGAAGTTGGGGGAGCACACCCGCCTCGGGTGTGGCCGGACGCGCCTCGCGTTCAGCTCTTTCGCGTGCGATGCCGGCTGGGACGCTCAATTGTTCTTGCGCGCGCGGGATTTTCCGCGAGGGCGCGAAAAACGGCACGCGAGGCGCGTGCGCTCCCCATCTCAGTTGCGGCTTCGTTTATGGAGTTGAATTTTTCCTCAAAGAGGCGGATTGATGTCTTATGAGATTCGCATCGCGCGAGGATGCGGGACGGCAACTCGGACAACACTTGCGGGACCGGGGTGTCGAGGTTGACCTGGTGCTGGGCCTGCCGCGCGGCGGGGTGGTGGTCGCGGCGGAAGTGGCGCGCCTGTTGCAGCGCCCGCTGGATGCGCTGATTGTTCGCAAAATCGGACATCCGTGGCACCGCGAATTCGCCGTCGGCGCCCTCGCCGAGCCGGATGTTGTCATCCTCGACGAAGCTTCCGTGGGGAAAAATCCGGTGGTTCGTTTTCAACTGGATGAGGTGATTGCGGAGGAAACCGCGCGGCTGCAAGCCTACCGTTCGCGATTTCACACTTCAACTGCGCCGGTCCTGGAAGGGAAAACCGTCTTGCTCGTGGACGATGGACTGGCCACCGGCGCGACTGCTGAAGCCGCCGTCCATTCGACCAAAAGGCAGAAGGCGCGGAGAATTATCGTCGCTACACCCGTGGCTTCAAGCAACGCGTTTGAAAGGCTGACGCCTGTGGCCGACGAAGTTGTGGCGTTGATGGTTGACCCGGATTTTGGCGCGGTGGGCCAGTATTACGAGGAATTTTGGGAAACAACCGATGAAGAAGTGGTGGCCTTGTTGCGTCATCAGGCAAAAGACGGCCAGGCGCCGCCGTGACCAAGCCATTTATGCCTGAACTGCCGGAAGTTGAAGTGCTGGCGCGTCATCTGCGTCCGTTGATCCACGGCAAAACCATCCGCGCCGTGAACGTGCGCCGCGCCAAGGTGCTGCGGCCGACCCCGGCGCAAGAATTTCGCCGGACATTGCTGGGCGCAAAATTCACCGGCCTGTCGCGGCGCGGCAAATATCTTCTGTTTCAACTCCGCGCGAAGGCCGGCAGCAGGCCCATTTTGCTGCTGGGACATCTGGGCATGACAGGCAGAATGTTTCTGGCGCAAAAAGGCCGGCGTTTGCCCGGGCACACGGCGGTGGCCCTCGACTTGGGCGCGGGCAATCTGGTTTATGAAGATACACGCTATTTTGGCCGGTTGACGCTGGACACCTCCGCCTTGACCCGATTGGGGCCGGAGCCATTGGATGCCAAATTCACGGCGAAAACATTCGCGCAATCGTTGGAGCGCTCGCGGCAGGCCATCAAGGTCAGATTGCTCGATCAAGGGCTCGTCGCCGGCATTGGAAACATTTATGCGAGCGAGGCGCTGTTCCGCGCGCGCATTTCGCCAAAGTTGGCGGCGAACCGACTGACACTGGCGCAAATCCGGCGGCTACGGCTTGCCATTCGCGCGGTGCTGACGGAAGCCATCGAGTGTGGCAGCACCGTCCCGCTGAATTTGGGCAGGGACAAGTCGGACGGCATTTTCTATTTTGGCCGCGCGCCGGGTGCGCCGGATTTTTACGAGGAACGCCTGCGGGTTTATGATCGTGAGGAACAACCCTGCCCGAATTGCCGCCACCCGATCCAACGCATCACTCAGGCCGCGCGGAGCACGTTTTATTGTCCGCATTGCCAGCGCGCAGGATGAAATCCGTTTGACGCTGCGGAGGGCGGCCTGTAAATTGCCCGTCCGCTTGGGTTCCAGAGTAGCTCAATGGTAGAGCAGCCGGCTGTTAACCGGCGGGTTGCAGGTTCGAGCCCTGCCTCTGGAGCCAGCTTTTAAGTGATTGCCAGGCAACAACAACTCCGGGGGTGAATTCCAACGTAGTGTCATTTGGGTAGTAAAATGGGCGGTAAACCAGTTCATTTTCACACGCAACCTCCTGACCCCCAATGAAAAACCAATTCTGGCTCCTGAATCGCAATGGCATCTTCTATCTTCAAAACGCCCAATCCCGTCGCAAACAAACCTTGCACACCCGTAACAGCCGCGAAGCTCAACGCTTGCGGACAATTCACAATCACGCCGCCCAAACGTCGTTTCTGGATTTGGCCTTTGCCAAGGCCTACCTCTCCGCACGCGATCCGAACTTTCCCAAACGAACCTGGCAAAATGTCATGGACTGTTTTTGCGCTCGTGGCAAGCCGGAGACTCAAGCTCATCGCAAACGGATCGCCAGTCACTGGCTTTTCAACCGCATCCGTTCCAAAAAAATCCTGGAAACCACCAACGACGATTTTTTGAGCATTTTGAAGGGCACACCTATCTGCATTGCCTGCAGAGTCTGGCGCTGGGGCTCAACTGGCTTCCGTGGCCGATCTTGCCGAACAAGCTTTGGCCGGTGCTCCATTCAAAACCCAAACGCGCCATCACGGCGGCAGAACATCAAAGGATTGTTTCCACCGAAAAGAATGGCGAACGACGACTCTATTACGAACTGCTTTGGGAAATCGGCGCCTCCCAAACCGATGCCGCCTCCTTGTCAGCGGAAAATATTCAGTGGGAAACACGGCTGCTTTCCTTCCAACGGCGGAAAACCGGCGTGTGGTCTTACATCAGAATCGGCAGCCGGCTGGAAGGGATTCTTCGACGATTGCCAGAGCAGGGGATGCTGTTCCCAGGTTTGGGAAAAACCACCGGCGGTGCTCGTGCCGCCGAATTTCGCCGCCGGTGTTGCCTCTTGAAAATCGAGGGAGTCAGTTTGCACAGTTACCGTTATGCTTGGGCGGAGCGGGCGAAAACATTGGGGTATCCAGAACGGTTCGCGCAGGAAGCGCTGGGTCATAAAAGCAAGGCCGTGCATCGCGCCTATGCCAAAAATGCCCAAGTAATTCTCCCATCATTGGAAGAATATGAAAGAGCCAATCAACCGCTGCTGCCGCTGTTTGCTGCTCAGACCCAAGTTCCCAGCTCTGGAACCAAAATAGATGTTGTTGGGGGGACGCTGCCAAACACCATTGGCAAAGAAACCAGGCATGCGCCGTCCAATCATATTGAGGTCAGCGCAGCGTTAGACAGCGTTACTCCGCTGACGTTCTGACGACCGGAGGTACATTGTCTCAGCAGCTTCCGACTCAGCCGTTGCCAGCCACGCCGGTGCCGATAGATTCTGCGGACGGAACCGCAGGTTTGTTTACGATATATCCATAACAAACAACTGTTCGAGCAACCTCATGTCGCACTCAGCAAAAACGTCAGCAAAGGTGTAGGCGAGGTGCCGGCGAGGGTAGTCGGAAAGGGCGTAAACGAAAAGTTCATTTTTGTCAAACGAACCCATGTTCAAAACCGCAAATCCGTCTCAATCCGGTAGGGTTATACCCCATAGACAAGGGCCAACCCGTCGCGCAATGTGCTCCGGAACGATAAACATCAAAACGCAACAACAAAAAGGATTCCCTATGGCAAAGAAGAGCAGAGGCGGCAGAATGACAGCAGCAAAAAAGCGCGCGGCAAAGGGGCGGGGTGGAAAAGGGATGGTTAAGAATCGTCCCGCCGGTCGAAAGATCATGAGCACCTGAGAGCGCGGTGCAGTGGACGCCAACTAAACCGTCAACTTTTTGCTGGCTGGGGCGCACACGAAAACGCGCCAGCCAGTTCAAGCTGGAGACAAATTACCGTGACAAGACGAAAGGAAACAAAACATGAAGACAACACACTCGGGAATGATTGAGACAGTAAAAGACCAGATCGTTGCCGCAATCAAAGGCACGGGAAACATCGTCCAGGCGACGGTGGATGCCGTTACTCAAATCCTGGCCACAACAATCAAAGATACGGGCAAGGTCGGCACGTCGGTGACCGATGTCATTGCCAACGTTGCCAGCGGCGCGATCCGCGGCGCAGTGCAGGTCGGGGCCGACCTGGGACATGCGGCCAAGGGGATCATGCTCGGGGTGCTTCGCGGCACCAAACAAAC